>CAZBBN010000222.1:0-2483 GCA_964490195.1 uncultured Nitrosopumilaceae archaeon | reverse complement strand
TGTTCGCTTTCATCCCAACCCTAAAGGGTGTGGATTTTCCCGCTCACATCTATAAGGTACCCGAGGGAGTCGAACCCCCTTGTATAAGCTTTGCAGGCTCACGCATAACCGTTCTGCCAGAGTACCGTTTTAAAAAACACAAAATGAACAATTAAACTCTTTAGATTAGAATTTGTTAAATGGTTTTGAAGCCAACTTTACATCTTCCCCTTTTACCGTTTTTCTACCTGCATGAGAAGTCATATCGACTGCACTTTTTGCAATGCTGTCTGCAATCTCTTCAATCACCCTTCTTAATTCATCTGCTGATTCATCACTGACTCTTTCAGCACCAGCTTTTTTCAAAATTCTATACATTGCAGATAATCCTAATTCTGATGATCTCATGAATTCTGTTTTAGTTTTTTCCGAAAAAAGATGATGAGTGAAAAAATATCACTAAGGAATCGATTTATACAGACTATTTTAAGAATTGATAAAGAAATGACATGGTATATTGATTCTCACATACATTTGTCTGATCCTGCATATGTCTCCAATATGGAATTTATTTTAAAGGAAATGGAATGTCTACAAATTAAAGCATGTTGTGTATCTATGAATGTTGAAAATTCTTTACAAACTCTAAAGTTAGCAGAAACAAGTAATCTAGTTTTACCTTTTATTGGAATTCATCCCGAATGCGCAAATGATGAACTTGAAAAAATGACAAATTTAATAGAAAATAATCACTCGCATCTTTCAGGAATTGGGGAAATTGGATTAGATCCAACATATGAACACAATACTGATGATGCAAAAAGACAAAGATATGTCTTTGAAACATTACTTTCATATGCAGAAAAATTTAACAAACCGATTTCAATACATTCAAGAAAAAGTCTTGAAGATGTTTTTGAAATAATGACATCATATAGCACTAAACATGCATTACTTCATTGGTTTGATGGTAGTAAAAAACAACTACGAAAAGCTATGGATATGGGATTTTTTGTGTCTTATGGTCCTGTTATGGTTTATGCAAATGATAAACAAACTTTAGTCTCCATTACAGATGAATCAAAAATTCTTGTTGAAACTGATGGCCCTGTAAAATTTTCTAGATGCTTTGAAATGAAATCTGGGCAAATCACCTTCATTCCCAGCGTTATATTTTGTGCCTCAAAAATTCTAGGAAAAACGTTTGACGAAATGGCTTTATCATTGGAAAAAAATTCAAATTCATTCCTTGGAATATAGGTGTGAACTACCACCCAACAAGTTGGATGGCCTCTTCTTGCTTCATTGAATTTGCACTCTCCACAAGCGTTACTTCCCGCAGTCCCTGCGGTAGTTTATAGTTGGCAAAAGCAGACTGATTCAATCCCCTCTTTAGGATGTTAAGTGATGCGTTGTGATCTCTGTCCAAGACCAAATCACACTTGTCGCATCTGTGAATTCTAATTGCCAATCCTTTTGGAACTTTGTTGCCGCATCTTGAGCAGTCAACAGTAGTGTTTCTAGGATCAACTTCCACTAGCATCTTGCATTTGTACTCTAGTTTTTGCAGAAACATACCCCAGCTTGCATCTGCAATACTTTGAGCCAGCCTGTGATTTTTCACCATGTTTGTTATCTGTAGTTTTTCAACAAACACGACATCATTGTTCTTGGCATAAATAGTTGATATCTTGTGCTGAAAATCCTTTCTCATGTTTGCTATCTTTTCATGAATTTTTTGCATGTGTAATATAGCCTTGAGTCTGTTGTTTGATCCCTTCTTTCTTCTGCTAACCTTTCTCTGAATTCTCTTTAGTGGCTTTAGCATCTTTTGCAGATTTTTAGGGTTTGATGTCTGGAAACCGTTTGAATCATACACAAACGATTTGATGCCAACATCAATTCCTACTGAATTTTTAAATGAGATTTTTGGAATCTCAACTAGTGGCCCTTGTATGTCAATAGTGATACATGCATGCCATTTGCCTGATTTTGACTTTGTAACTATTACTTGTTTTATGCTTGCATTGTATGGAATTTCTCTATGGTGTCTAATTTCCATATCTCCAATCTTTGAAAGATATAGAAGATCAGTTGCTCCTTTCTTCTCAAATTTGAATCCGCTCTGAGAATATGTGAATGTTCTATAGTCGTTATATTTACAAAATCTCAATTTGCCTGTCTTGTGTCCTTTTTTGGATTTTTCAATTATTCCCTTTTGGGCCCCATCAATCTGTGCAGATACTGACTGGAGCATTTTTGAGTGATACTGGTATAGCCAAGACTCTTGTTGTTTGATTTCAGTTAGCATGTAATTGCAGTCATTTCTTGTTACGAACCCCTTTTGTGCCATTTCAACAAAGTGGTTATAGACCCATCTACATACATCCAGATTATTTTGAAGCTTGTACTCTTGGGAATCATTCGGGTATAGTCTGAATTTGTAGTTTCTAGTTGACACCATTACCTAGTTGTAATATGCAAATACAATGTTAAATTACTTA
>CAZBBN010000221.1:0-2495 GCA_964490195.1 uncultured Nitrosopumilaceae archaeon | reverse complement strand
AGTAACACCCCCCTATTTCCTGCATCTACAATTTGCACTGATGCGGACACTACTACACCAATTATGATGAGAAGAATTATGGCTGCCAGAACCCCTTTAGCTGCACTCATGTTAACATTAACTTTGGGTGATTGATATCTTGACAATGCTGATTGTATCTACAAGCTACTATTATACCAATCATAATTGTGGTGTATTTCAGCCGTAGAATTCTTGCCACTCAACAAATTTAAGACATCACATCATTTTGTAACTGATGGCAGATCCTAATTTTTCATGGATTTATTTGGTAATTTTCTTGGCAATTCCTCTAGCAAGAATAATCCCTCGAATATTAGCTAAAAGAGGAATTGGGGTTAATCCTTCTCAAACAATCAAAGAAAGACAATATTCTCCAGGTTTTGACAATTATGCTCAAAAACCTTCGATGGAACCTTCCAAACCTAAAATAGATCCATCAAAACCTCAAACAAAATCTATGCTTGTTTTAGGAGAATTAAACAGGGGAACAAAATACTTTGAAAATATTCAAAAAAACACTGGGCTTGATAACCAAGAACTTGAATCAATCTTGGAAGATTTAGAAAATAATGGCTTGCTAAAAGTGCATGAAAAACAAGGTTTGTTTGGTATTAAAACTGAATTATTTCTCACAGATAAGGGGTTTAAGGAATTTTATTCTTAGAAATATGCTTCATACTCGGTTTAAATTAGCGAAAAGTGTTAATTCTACATGATTCACATTAGTAGAAAAATAGGTGATTTTACTTGGTAAATTCAAATCAAAATTCTAGTTGTATGCGATGTGGAAAAAATTCCATGTTAACTGATGATACTACGGGTGAACAATTTTGCTCAAAATGTGGATATGTAGTTTCTGAAAAAACCCAAGAATCGGGCCCTGAATGGAGATCTTTTCAAAAAGACGGTGGTGCAGATCCTGCAAGAACTGGTGCTCCATCATCATTACTAATGCATGATATGGGATTGTCTACTGTTATCAATCCACTAAACAAGGATGCATCAGGAAAGCCACTTTCTACATCAATGAAGAGTACTATTGAACGTCTTAGAACTTGGGATAATAGAAGTCAAGTTCACGAACCTGTTGATAGAAATTTAAGACAAGCTCTTGGTGAATTAACTAGACTAAAAGACAAGATTGCAATTTCTGCAAATGTTCTTGAAAAAGCAGCTTATATTTACAGAAAGGCATTGGAGAAAAAACTTGTCCGTGGTAGATCAATTTCTGCAATGATTGCTGCATCTCTTTATGCTGCATGCAGAGATACTGCAACACCTAGAACATTAAAGGATGTTGCAGATGCTGCAAATGTAAAACGAAAAGATATTGCAAGATGTTATAGATTATTACATTATGAATTAGAACTAAAGATGCCTGTTGTTGATTCTGTTCAATGTATTGCAAGAATTTCAAGTAAACTCGATATAACAGAAAAAACAAAACGATTTGCAATTAAGGTTCTCAAAGAGGCCCAAGAACGTGAAGAATCTGCTGGCAAAGATCCAATGGGTCTTGCAGCATCTGCGTTATATTTGTCATGTGTACATAATGGTGCGTCTGTAACTCAAAGAGATATTGCCGAAGCTGCAGGTGTAACCGAAGTTACCATAAGAAATCGATACAAAGGATTGAAGGCAAGCCATTCATAATAATTCTGAAAAAATAAAAAAAATAACTCTAGATCGCCACTAATTTCAACACGATACTTAATCCATGAATCAATTACTACTCTATCATGGAATGTAAAAAAGGATTCATTCATAATTTTGCATATTTCTTAATTCTAGACACGCGACGATGTATTAATTGTGGTCTTGATGAAAAAAATGTTTCATAAACAAAATGAATTTGTTTATGAGGCTCCACTAACCATCAGTTACCTGTGACCAAATCCAAGATCAAACCTCATTTCTTTTAACATGGAATTCTATTTTTAAAAAAGTAGTTAATTTCAAATCTAAACATTCATTGACAAAGATTGCACAAAATTTTAATCAAAAAACTATGATTGTTCATAGTCTTTTTTTATAATCAGATCATCGAACCCCTCTCCAATAATTGGAGTCTCTAACTCATTGATCTGCTTGTAAATCACAGATAGGGGAAATGGATCCAATCTGCTTCCTTGTCTTTTTTCAAGCAATACTCTGGACGTATTCATGAAAATTCCTCTTACTTTGGCATTGTATTTCTTGGCAAGATCTATGTGTTTTTTTCGTATGGCTTCTGTAAGGTTTGTATCGTCAATCACTATATTTTTTCCCTGAGTGAGACAATTTTCTATGTATTCTAGTTCCTTTTTTCTATTATTGTCAAAAAATGATAAAGAAATACGCTTATGCTCCAAATTTGCTTTGATGTAAGTGGTTTTTCCACTTAATGCAACACCTATCATCAAGACATATTCTATTTGTGACACATCAATTTTGGTATAAAATGTGCTTTAAAAACTGATTTTGAATTAAAACCC
>CAZBBN010000220.1:0-2510 GCA_964490195.1 uncultured Nitrosopumilaceae archaeon | reverse complement strand
ATGGTTAATGCAAACATTCCAAATCCTAATCCTATTGATATAATTACCAAAGTCGTTGCCTTGGCTCTATTACTGGTTGAAACTCCTCCATCAAGAATACCTGCTGATAAGAAAACCAATCCTACAAAAAACGTTAGGCCAGTTAATGCATGCATTCCATCGATAAATGTGTGAGCGATACCTGCATAAGACAACGTAAGACCAGCCAAGCCTATAGCTGTAAGTCCCATTCCAGGCATCATGAGGTCCCAATTACTCATTTAAGATAGCTGATAGATCTGAGATACTTATTCCTTTTGAAATATTATAGATCACGTAGACGAAGAAATTAAATGGCTTTGAGAGAGGACAGAGTCAATTGGGATTAAATGAAATACTGGAGATATCAAAACCCAGAATTGTTGTACTTTTAGTAATAACTGCAGTTACATCCATGTATGCTGCAAGTAAACTGGTTCCTGGAGCACCTGTTCTTGATTATTGGTCATATTTGCACATAATTATTGCAGGTGCATTGGCATCTGCAGGATCTAGTGCCCTGAATCACTATTATGACAAAGACATTGATCCGAAAATGACACGAACTAGTACAAGGCCTATCCCATCAGGACGAATGGCAGCATCAAATGTTTTGATTTATGGAATTGTTGTAAGCTGCATTTCTGTAATTTATGGGTATTTTGCATTAAATGAAGTTTCTGCATTCTTTATTGCTGTTGGAATCTTCTCATATGTGATCATCTATACTGTTTGGCTAAAACGTAGAAATACCTCTAATATCGTAATAGGTGGAATTGCCGGTAGTGCAGCAGCTTGGGCTGGATGGGCAGCAGCAACTGGCAGTATGGATTTGTTGGGATTCTTAGTTGGCTTTTTGGTATTTGTTTGGACTCCTTCTCATTTTTGGTGTCTTGCAATGAAAATCAAAGATGAATATGCACAAGCTGAAGTTCCAATGCTGCCTGTTGTAATTGGAATGGAGAAAACATCAAAGTACATTTTAGGAAATACCTTGATTTTAATTCCTTACTCATTAACTCTTTCATTAATTCCTGATGGTATGGGGATTGTTTATACTATAATTGCAGCAGCTTCTGGAGGATTGATGCTTGTATATCACTATAAACTAACAAAGAATCCTACATCTGACTTTGCGTGGAAAGCATACAAAGTAACAGCTCCTTATCTTACAATAATTTTTGTTGCAGTTGCATTAGATGCTGCATTTCACATTCCTTTGTTTTAATTATTTTTCAAAACCTGGGAAACTAGCTTCGTAGTCTTTTTCCATAACTTCTTTATTTTGTTCTTCGACACTGTCTACTTCTGCTTCAACCGCTGTCACTTCAATTCTACGTTCATCTTTTGTAATCCATGCAACTTTGATGAGACCGAGAATCTCTAAATCTAAAAGGAGTTTGTTGAATTTGTCATCTGGAATGACAAATCCATCTTTTGTCAGGCTTTTGTATAGCTCAACATCAGTTAAGGATGTTGCTTCCTTTATCTTGTCATATATTGTATTTCGTAGTGGAATTGTCATTTTTATCCGTAGAATGATTTATCTCCTGTCTTTGGCACAACGTTAGATATACTTTCCTTAACAGTATTGTACCAATGATCAACTTCTTTGGTAATTGATGGTCTGATTTGCTTCAAACTATTTGCAAAATGCTGACTGGATATTTTTGTTGAATCATCTCGCATTGCTAGTACTGCTGCTTCTCTACAAAGTGCTGCTAAATCTGCACCTGTATAGTTTTGAGTAGCAACTGCTATCTCTTGTAATTTAACATCACTTGTTAAAGGCATTCTTTTTGTCAATATCTTGATAATCTCCAATCTTCCTTTTTCATCTGGAGGTGCTACATAAAGAACCAGATCTAATCTTCCTGTTCTTAACAAGGAATTGTCTACAACGTCGGGTCTATTTGTAATTCCTATAACTACAACTCTTGAAGAAACACCTTCTTCAATTTCTGTTAGTAATTGACTTAGTATGGTCTCCCCCACACCCCCCTCTCCTGATTTGAAGCGTGCTAGTGAGTCTAACTCATCAAAAATTACAACACATGGTGATGATGCTTTTGCTTTTCTGAAAATTTCTCTAATTGCTTTTTCAGATT
Organism: uncultured Nitrosopumilaceae archaeon; assembly: GCA_964490195.1. Taxonomy (GTDB): domain Archaea; phylum Thermoproteota; class Nitrososphaeria; order Nitrososphaerales; family Nitrosopumilaceae; genus Nitrosopumilus. The sequence goes on along the minus strand of CAZBBN010000220.1, from coordinate 384 downwards.
CACCTATCCATTTTGAAAGAATCTCTGGGCCTCTAACTAAAATCATATTTGCACCAGTTTCTGTGGCAAGTGCTCTTCCAAGTAGTGTTTTCCCACATCCTGGAGGTCCATAAATCAAAGCACCCTTTGGCGGTTTAATTCCCATCTTTGTAAACTTGCTTGGCTCTTTCATTGCAATGATTAAGTTGTCCGTTAATGCTTTTTTGATATCATCTAATCCTCCTACATCTTGCCACCATACTTTTGGTCTCTCAACATAAAATTCTCTCATAGCTGTAGGGATTACTTCGTGCATTGCATCGTAAAAGTCAATTAGTTTAATCTGCATGGATTGTAACATTTCAGAAGAAATTTTTTCCGTTTCAAGATCTATTTCATGTAAAT
>CAZBBN010000219.1:0-2515 GCA_964490195.1 uncultured Nitrosopumilaceae archaeon | reverse complement strand
ATGCTTTGATCCTACTATTAGTGCCGCATTTATTGCACCAATTGATGTCCCTGCAATGATGTCAAACTTTATTTTATTTTTTGCAAGAGTTTTGTACACTCCGCACTCATATGCTCCTAGAGAACCACCACCTTGCATTACAAGTACATTTTCTAAATTATTTATTTTTGGTTTATGAATTAAGGCAGTATCCTGTTTCAATTAGACTCTAATTGATAATTACCTATTAAAGATTATTCCTGATTTAATAATCAACATAGAAAAGAATTGGGATTAATCTTTAATATGAAATTTCAGATTTACCTGTGTTGAAAGTTACAACAATTAATCCATCAAATGAGAATATTATCAAAGAATATGAAATAATGAGTAAGGATGACGTTAATGAAATTGTAAGGAAATCAAAAAATGTTTCATTAGAATGGAGAAAAGACATGCACAAAAGAATAGAACTTTTACACAGATGTGCAGAAGAACTTCGAAAAAACAAAAGAGCATTGGCCCTTGTTGCCACAAATGAAATGGGCAAACCCATCAAAGAAGCAATTGGAGAGATAGAAAAATGTGCAATAGCAATGGAATACTATGGAGATAATGGCAAAGTTTTCATGAATGATGATGTGCTAAACACTGATGCAAGAAAAACACTAATTACATTTCAACCACTGGGAGTTGTTGGTTCTATCATGCCATGGAATTTTCCATATTGGCAGGCATTGAGATTTGCAGCACCTTCAATGATTATAGGAAACACGATTGTTCTAAAACCTGCAAGTGCTACATTACAATGTGGAATTGAAATGGAGAAATTATTTACCAAAGTTGGTTTTCCTGAAGGCGTATTTCAAACACTTGTAGGTAATTCTACTGTGGCTGAACATCTTATTGATTCGCCTGATATTGATGCCGTTACATTTACGGGAAGTACTGCTGTGGGCTCAAAGGTGGCCCAAAAAGCGGGAGGTAATCTCAAAAAATGTGTTTTGGAGCTTGGAGGTAGTGACCCATTCATTGTTTGCAGTGATGCAGACATTGACAAGGCATCGGAAGGTGCAGTTAAGGGCCGATTCATTAATTGTGGTCAAAGTTGTATTGCATCAAAAAGATTCTTCGTAACAAAAAATGTTGCAAATGAGTTTATAGAAAAATTTATCCAAAAAACTGAACGTCTCAAAGTTGGCAATCCGCTTTCAGAAGATACAGACATTGGTCCCTTAGTTAATAGTAATGGATTTGAAACAATTCAAAGCCAAGTTCAAGATGCAGTAGATAATGGATCTGAAATAGTAACTGGTGGAGAACGTATAGGTGATAAAGGATACTATTACAAGCCTACAATAATTAAAAATATTTCAAATAAAATGAAAATATATCATGAAGAAACATTTGGACCTGTTGCATCCGTGGTTGTTGTAGAAGATGAAAAAGATGCAATAAAACTTGCAAATGAATCTGTATTTGGATTGGGTGCAAGTATTTGGACAAAAAATTTTGATAAAGCAGAACAATTCTCAAAAGATATTGAATCAGGAATGGTTTCAGTAAATAACATGTTGGTATCTGATCCACGAGTTCCATTTGGAGGAATCAAACAAAGCGGTTTTGGACGAGAACTTGCAAAATATGGTATGTTAGAGTTTGTAAATGTAAAATCAATAAGATTCTATGATAAAATTCATCATCATCATTATGTGGAGTAAATTCTAAACCCTTTAACAGAAAGATAATCTAAAAAGTGAAATATTTTGGTTTCTGAATACATTCCATTAATCTCTGCAGCAATATTTGGAGGTATTTTGATTGTGTCAATTTTACAATTCTCAAATGTTCGTAAAAATATGAAAATACAGAGTGAACAGCAGATATATTCAAAAGTCATTGAAATGCGATTAAAACTTGAAGATAGTGATGTTTTTACAAATATGGCTAAACAAAGCCCAATATTCACTGAAAGATTTTCAGTCGTCGATAGTCCTGAAGAATATTATATTTCAGTTGCATTTTTAGATTTGTTTGAATTTATGTTTAGATTACATAAAACTAAATTAATTGATTCAGAACTATGGCAACGTTGGAATAATTTATCCCAGCTTCTTCTAACAATTCCGAAATTTAAAAAAGTCTGGGAAACTACAAAACAATCTCACACATTAGAATTCATAAAGTTCTTTGATTCCCTGCCTGAATTATAAAATAATGATCAAAATCAGTCGCCAATAGTGTTAACTAGACTAAAAATGTCCTTTTTTACAATTTTTTCCTTTTTTGGAATGTGTATAAATTAAATTCTTCCACTAAGATTGACTTTAAGAGCAATGAAACACCACTATCAAATCCCTACATTCAGCAATTACAAAAATCCTGCTGTAATTGATTCATCTGTATTTTTTTCCAGACTCATTATACGGTGTCTCTTTTTTTATTAATAAAAAAATAAAATAAAAAAATTGATAGTTGATTAAAAAAATTATTTGATTTTAAAAATTTGAATTCGATTATTATTAGTATCCGCAAC
>CAZBBN010000218.1:0-2527 GCA_964490195.1 uncultured Nitrosopumilaceae archaeon | reverse complement strand
CATCTTGATATCTTCTACTTGCTGATCAGTTACAAATTTCAATTATTTTTAACGTAGAATAATTTGACTAAAACACCTATGTGATTAAAATGAACATCTATCTGGAATTTTTTCTTGAGATAAATAATTTGTGCTCTAATTGATCTTGATGGGATTTCCAACTACTTTTTTTGGGATTTTTATTATAAGTCTTCCTTTTTGGAATTTAGCAAATGTTTTTTTAGAATCAATTTTACCTGGTATTAAAATTGATTTTTTAAAATGTTCAAACTTTACCATTTTACCTAGTTTTTCTTCAAAGTATCTCTCTTTTAGTTTTGCCTCGACAGTGATACAATTCCCATCAAAAGTGACCTTGATGTCTTTTTTGTTTACAAGTGGAAGATCAAATTCTAACATCCAATGATTGTCAAATTCTCTTAGACACGAAAGTGGTGAGAGGATTTTATGTTCCTCATCATCAAACAATGAACTAATTGTTGGAAGAGTTATTTTAAATTCAAAATTGTCTTTTGTTTTCATATCATCAACTGTAAATTTGAGGTGCTCTTGTCTGTTTTTCTTGTTGCTGTTGCAATGCCTTAATTGTTTGTTCCATTAGATCTCTATGTTGAATTCGAAGTTTGTCTATTCTATTTTGAATATCCTTTGTATCCACTTTTACATCTAGAATTTTTGCAAGAGTCACTATTGCTATGATTGATGCTTCTGGATCTGGGAAGAATGGGTGGCATTCTGCATACAAAACAAGTACTGGTATCTTTGTTTTTCTAAAAACTGAAATTATTGCAGCATCTGTTCCAAAAATTGAACCGTCTAAAAATTTCATAATATGATTATTGTAAAGTATGTTCTCTAATGATGGATGTGATACTAGACCATATATTTTTGGAGCCTCTTTTTGTTGATTAATTGTTTCCATGCCGCTAACAATTACAATTTTTTTTATTGCATATGTTTTACAAAATTCATGCACTGCAAGTGCAAATCCTTCCGCCAAATATTGATTAAATGGAACATCTGAAATGATGACAAAAATATTTTTTTTACTATACGCTCTGATTGGAGCTAATATTTCTCCACCTTCTACAAATAGTGTCGATGGAAGATCTGGCACTTCGATCTCTCCTATTTGTCTCATCTTTAGGTAATGAATAAGATATGATATTGAAAAAGTACCCACAAGCCCATTGCTTGGAAATCCTACAAGCAGTGTATTTTCATTAGTATCTGACTGTGTAATTTTCAATTAATTGATTTTTGCAACTCTTCTGATTAAAAGTTGTGCCTACATTCTCACAATTGATATTTTAATGCTCATTGATATAACAAAATGAATCTAATTTTTTTGTGAAAAAGAAACAATCAAAAATTCTTGTAACTATTCCTGTACCACTATCATCCATCATTAAACAACCAATTTCAATTCCACCTAATACTAGTATTCTGGACGCTCGAGATATTTTGATTCGACATAGAATTGGAAGATTGGTGGTTGAATTTAATAAAAAACCTGTTGGAATCGTAACTGAGAAGGACATCTCAAAAAGTATTTCTATTTTCAGCGAAAAACCCATTGCAAAAATCTCCATTCGAGATATTATGTCAAAAGATTTGATTACTCTGCAATCTGAAGCATCCATTTATGATTGTGCAAAACTGATGCAGAAGCATGGCATTAGCTCAATTATTATAAAAAATTCTAAAGGTAAACTAGTGGGCGTAGTAACAAAAACAGATCTTGTATCCACATTTCTGATTCAAAGTACTGCATCATTACCCATATCAAAAATTATGACAAAAAATGTAATCACTGTATCTCCTAATGACTCTGTTTTTGAAGTTGAAAGTGTTCTTCTAAACAACCAAATTCGCAGAGTAGTAGTTGCCAAAAACAAGACTCCTGTGGGAATCATTACTTATCGGGATTTTATTCCTGCAAAAACATTTGATTTACATAAAGAGTTCACAGATCCTGAGGAAAGAACCGAAATATTCTGGAATCCCCATCTCAATGAATTTAACGTAAATAATCTAAGTTACTTGCTTACATTTTCTGCAAAAGACATAATGACTAAGAATCCTTTCGTTGTATTCTCAGATGATGTGGTGTATACTGCTGCAATCATAATGATCCGACATGGAATTAGTGGACTTCCAGTGATTCGTGGGGAAAAAATGGTTGGTATAATTACAAAATCTGATATTGTAAATGTAATTGCATCAAAGGGGAAACTCTGAAATTTTAGAGATTGATTTCCATCTGTGGTAATTAGCTTGAATTATTTATAACTCTCGTATTTTTTCTAATCATTGAAGCAAGCAAAAGATTTCATGAATACACCAAGAACGATAAAGTTTGAGTCTAGCTTGGCAGATGTTTTGAAAAAAATAATTGATGAGAAAAAAAGTAGATTGTTAGTAACTGAAAATGGAACAATTACAGGTATCGTATCTGAAAAAGATTTGGGAATTTTTCTCTTAACTGACACTACCGAAAGAAATCTTGATGAGATTCCATTATCTA
>CAZBBN010000217.1:2436-2548 GCA_964490195.1 uncultured Nitrosopumilaceae archaeon | reverse complement strand
TTTCATACATTTCAACAGTATCTTGTCCATTACTGCCAGTCACAATAATATCTAGACCAATAATATCTAGACCAATAATATCTAGACCAATAATATCTAGACCAATAATATC
>CAZBBN010000217.1:0-2336 GCA_964490195.1 uncultured Nitrosopumilaceae archaeon | reverse complement strand
TAATACTTTACAGAATACACTTACTGTTTCAGGGTCATCATCAACCACAACACAACTAACCATTTTATATTTTCATAACATCATACCATATAAGATAATGTCTTAATAGGATAAGAGATCATTCTCCAACAAATTCGCCCCACTGTCTATCAAGTTTAGAAATAACTCGAAAAGCTAATCTATCTATATTTACATTAGATTCTGCAACGATCATCATTACCTTATCATAAATTGGAAAGCTCATTATTACGACATGTACCCTACGGGATGCAGAATATTTGACATGGCCTAATTCAGTATCAAATTTCTTTCTCTTTACAACTCTAGATGCAAGTTCCTTACATACAGATTGTAATTGTTCGTCTGTTAGTCTAATACTCATTCCAGGTTTTGGACCTCCAGCCAATAAAGTTCCAAACTCATCTAACAGACCAGCATATCGAATTTCATCATCATCAAGAATATCTTGACATTTTTGTTCATATTCAGACAAGTTCAATTTTTTTTCAGCCACAATACCTACAATCTGAGTATTTGCCATATTTTTAAACCATTTTTATCCTTTGATATTATTTGTCAAATTTTCTAAATCAGAATTTGGTTTTTTTTCTCCAAGTTTGTTGGTAATTAATACAGTTAATACCATAGTGAACTAGTACCCAACAAGCACGGTGGTCATCTTGCCTAAAAATTATAAACTAATGTATTGAAGATATATCCGATCTTGTTTGTTAAAAAGGCACTCACAAAATCAATCTATTTGTGTGTGGGCTGCGAAGATTATTTCCAATTCCAAAAAATAAAATTTTTGTCATATTAAAAATTGAAGGTCCAAAAAGAGAATATTATTTCAGACGTCTATAGATTTCTTTGAATTCAAGTGACAGATTGTATGATATGTTTAGAAGATGTGTAAGTTGATTCATGGATGTTTTCTCATGTCCTAATTGCCTTAGCAGAGTCAAGGCTTTTTGGGGGGAGTTGACAGTTAGAGGACTTTGACCAGACCAAGTTTTGAAAGCGCTCTCCACATCCAATGAAAAATTCAAAACAAATTCTTTCCAATTAGGCATTGATTTGAGTACTTTTTCACTCAATAGTACACGAGACAGTTCACGGAATTCATTTTTTCTATCAACGTATAGCATTTCAAGCGCAGCATGAATTTTTTCTTCTGTATATTCCTCCGCGTTTAACATATACATTCCAGAGATACTCATAATTCATTATTGTGTTAATTAAAAATAAATCAAGTAGTTGATTCTCTGAAAAGTTGTGAAAAAAAATCAATAAAAATTAACAAATGTTAAGAATTGAAAAAATAAAAAAGAGATCTTATTGAAATTAGTCAATAAATGGACAGTTAGCAATATAGTCACTATCCATTGGACGTGCAATACCGATGTCGATCAAATCAGTTCCTTTGTATGCGTTCATATCATCAATGGTTTCAAATAGTTGTGCATTTTCAGGATCCTCCCAACTAGTCATAAAGAGTCTCCATATTGGAAAATAATTTGAATCATAAGGAGATCCTGCTGCAATTTCAGGTTGGAATCCTAATGGATCAGCACCTGTTAAACCATTTTGAACGGATACAAGTCTACTGCTGCTGAATTTGCAATCAAGCTTGCAGATGCAGGTGCACCAACAACACCCATCATTTCGGCAGGACCACTAGGAGTAGCATCTGTTACAATGTAATAGACTGTTCTACCATCTGGACTCAATCCACGATGAACAATGAAAGTGACATTCATCTCTTCTGTGTCAATATCAAGAACATACACCACCATATGGTGTCATATAGTCAAAGTTTTGTCTTCTTTTACCATCATCTGATCTTCAGGCCAAATAATTTGTAACATGTTCAAAACCACATTAACTGGTGTTAAAGTAATTTCTCCATTATTAGACATGTTATACTGGAAGTTCTGAGAATCGATTTCCAACATAATTCCAGTTTACAACATTCCACCAGGCTTTTACATAGTCAGATCGTTTGCTTTGGTATTTCAAATAGTATGCATGCTCCCAAACATCCAATCCCAATAGTGGTGTTTTTTGAACAGTCCATGGACTATCTTGATTTTGTGTAGTAATGATTTCAATTTTATTGTACGTTTGATTAAAAACTAACCAACACCAACCACTTCCCTGAATTGAGATTGCCTTCTCTGAAAATATTTTTTTAAAATTCGCAAAATTATCAAAATAGACATCAATTGCATCTTCTAATTTTCCATGAGGTTTACCATCACCATTAGGAGTCATGGTTTCCCAAAATAGCCTATGATTTTCAAATCCACCACCAAAAAAATTGATGGTACTTCGTC
>CAZBBN010000216.1:0-2618 GCA_964490195.1 uncultured Nitrosopumilaceae archaeon | reverse complement strand
TCAATCTTTTGGATGAGACCAATGAATTACACTGCTGGACAACCAGTACCTCTTCACAAAAACGGTATCTTCATCAAAGGTTGGGCAGAAGACGCAGCACTATAAGCTGAATCTTTTAGCACATTCTTTTTTCTTATTTTTAATCAAACAATTGATTTTCGCTTGATTTTTTTTGGAAGAATTTTTACAAAATATTTTAGAAACTCGTCCTTTTTGTCATAATGTATTTCTGAAAACTTGTTGTTAGCAAAAAACTCATTCCATGTCTTTTCAAATGTAGGGACTTGTTTTGGCTCAAAATCAATCCTGGCAGTTTCATGATGTGCTGCAGGAAATATGTCTGAAATCTCAATTGGAATTAATCCCAATATGGGATTGTATTGGCATACTTGTATTGAATCAAAATCTTTGAATTTTCTCTTTAATCCAATATACTGATTAGACAAATACCCCGGTTTCGTACTGGATTCTTTTGTAATGACCAACTTCTTTTTCCTTGATTTGAATTTTCTAACTATTCCATGATATGACTGAACTTCTGGACGATACTGATCTTCTTTAGAGTATAAGAAAATGGCTTTTTCTTTGAATTTCGGTGTACTCAAACCAAGAAATTCGTAGTTCTCAGTCATTACCTCAATCATTTCAAATAATTTGGGATGGGCCCTTGCTTTTTTAATTACATATTCCCATAATCTCCCCTCATGTATTGCCTGTTTTACTTTGTCCACTTCGAGTTTGATTGCATATAGATTATGGATTGCCAATTCATTTGTTCTCTCAACTTCATCAAGCTGGCGTAATTCATCTGGTGAATATTTTGAACATATCTCACAATTGCAAGGAAATACCGTAATATCTGACAAATATCTGGTTCCATCATCTGTGATGTATCTTGATTGTTTTGCATAAAGCATGTATGAGGCTGAATCAAATGTGTCGCATCCTAATGCTATGGCAAATGGTATTGTTAGAGGGTGCCCTGCACCAAAAAGATGCAAAGGTATTGAATGCGGTATCTGTCTTTTTGCAGCAACAATCATCTGTGCCAATAACCTATACTCATATGACTCCATAAATTCAACAGGACTTCCCAAAGCTAGCATTTGAAAACCAATCTTGACTAAACTCTTTGTAGATTTTGCAACAAGTTCAAAATGTTCACCGCCTTGAATGGGACCAATCCAAATTTGGCCGTTATCTTCACTGTTTTCAAGCGTTTGTTTTGAAACTTTTAGAGTGTGTTTGACATATGCTTCTGCTTTTTTTATTGGCATTCCAAATCCAGTTGGCTTGTCAAGTGGAATTGCAAAATCAGTCAAGATTCCTTTTTCAAAATTTGCAATATCAGGCGGTGAAACTTTGAGATCACCGTATTCTAAAACTTGATAGCCTCCAGAATCTGTCATTATTCCACCATCAAAATCTATTATCTCGTGTATTCCTTTTTTTATGGCCTCATCACCATAATTGTTTCTTGTAATGTATGCATTTGTAATGACTAAATCAAAACCAATATCTCGAATTTTTTTTGATGGAATTGTTTGTTTTACAGGATGAATAACTGGAACATATGCTGGCGTCTCAATCTTCCCATGATTTGTATATAGAGTCCCAATTCTTCCAGCCAAATCAGTTTTAGATATTTCAAACAAGTAACTTCACAATCTCAAAGGCGTTATTTAATCAATCAGCAAAAAATTTTCTCAAATCATTATTTTTTGTAACTAAATCAAGCCAATCTACTTTTTCATTTCCTTCATTACTGGAAATCAAGCCAATTACTTTCTCTACTACTTTAGGAATGGTTTTTCCAGTAATATCAATCTGAAATGCTTTTTCTTCAAATCTACTGATTGCATCATGTGCAATAATTCCAAGTATTTCACTACCTGTGTTTTCTTTAATTTTCTCGTCTGAATATTTTCTATCTTTATAGACTGTAATCAAATCATATGGACTTCGCCTCAAAATGATCATTTTCTTTACTTTGTTTTTTTCTAACACATATGGCGCTAAATGTCCTACAACTAGATTATTTTTAGAAATTCTTTGTGCAATAATTTCCTTCAGTTTTTCAGTATCTACATCGTTTGTTTCTTCATTCTCTTCAAATAATCCTGAGTCTTTTGCAATTTTATTAATATCAATTATGGATAATTCTAATCTCTGAGCAATTTTTTCAGCAACGGTATGTTTTCCAACGCCTGGATTTCCAGTAATCACTATTGACATGCTATGGACTCTAGTCTGCTGCATTAAATGATTTCTGCAATACTAGTGAACTACCACCCAACAAGTGCAGGTGGTCTTCTCGCCTAAAAATTATAAGTAGAATTGAGTTTTTGACAATATTGCAAATTGGTTTACTAGGTAAAGCAAATGTTGGAAAATCTACATTTTTCTCTGCTGCAACTGAAACTCCAGTTCCATCAGGTAATTTCCCTTTTACAACAATTGAACCAAATGTTGGTGTGGCATACGTTAAAGCAGATTGTGCATGCAAACATTTTGAAATTAAACATAAAAATGAGTTTTGTGTTAATGGAACTCGTTTTATTCCTGTAAAACTCATTGATGTTGCAGGATTAGTTCCAGGTGCCCACGAAGGAAAAGGA
>CAZBBN010000215.1:0-2628 GCA_964490195.1 uncultured Nitrosopumilaceae archaeon | reverse complement strand
TCTAAACAGATTGAAAAAAGCATTAGAGAAAAAGAGTCAGAATTTAGATCAGTGGTTTTAGATTTAGAGAAATGATTTTTAGTTTAATTACTAGTCTTGATTAATTAAAAAATGCCTCAAACAGAAGCAAGAAAAACACTCAAAGATGCCCCGGTGATGTGGAGAAGAATTAATTCAATCGGCATCATTTTAGATTGTAATTCCACATATGCTGCAAAATTAGGATATTCCAAATCTGAGATTTTAGGTAAACCGATCTTTGAGCACATTGTCAAAGAATCATGGGAAGTAATGAACGAGTCACTAAAAACATGGTTTGAGACGGGAAAAGTCACAGATATCAAAATCACATTCAAAAGGCAAGATGGGAGTACTTTTCCAGGATTGCTTCAGGCAACTAGTATTTATGATGAAAATAATAATCTCCTTGGCAGCAATACCGTAATATTTGATATTACGCAGATGACTAGTGAGAAAATAAAAGAGTATGAAGAATTTTTTAAAGATGCAAAAAACAGATTAAATGAAATTAAAGAAAAAGAATATGATCAATTAGATGAAAATTCAAAATCAGAGTATAATGGACTTAAAAAAATGTTTGATATGCTATTGCAAGTTAATCTCTCAGAATTAAAATAAATTATCAAGAATTCTCTTTAATTGATTTTTGAATTTCATTAAATGCATTTTGTACCTCAGATACTGCAGCCCCATCTTCAAGGGTGCTTACATCTCCAATTTTCTCATTATTTGCGATTGCTTTTAGTAGCCTTCGCATAATTTTACCGCTACGTGTCTTGGGGAGTTTTGAAACAAAATAGATTTGTTTTGGTGTTGCAATTGCACCAATGTCATTTCTTATTTTATCTGAAATCTCTTTTTCCAATATTTTAGAATCAACAATGCCTTGTTTTAAAACAACAAATGCAATAATTACCTCACCTTTGACATCATCTGGAATTCCACATACGGCTGATTCTGCCACATTATTATGAGATACAATACAGCTCTCAAGTTCTGCTGTTCCCATTCTATGTCCTGCAACTTTTAGAACATCGTCTGCACGACCAAGTAGCCAAAGATAACCGTCATTATCTTTTAGAGCATAATCTCCAGGATAATAACAATTTTCATATTTTGACCAGTAGGTAGTTTTGTATTTTTCATCATTGCCCCACAATGTCAAAAGCATTCCAGGCCACGGATTCTTTATTACAAGATATCCTTTGGTGTTAGATGGCACGTCATTTCCGTTTTCATCAACTACAGCAATATTCACTCCAGGAATTGGAAATGTCCCAGAACCAGGTTTCAAAGGAACAGTCTCCAATCCAGGCAATGGTGAGATTAGTATTCCTCCAGTTTCAGTCTGCCACCAAGTATCAATGATAGGACATTTTTCTTTTCCAATAGTTTTGAAATACCATTTCCACACTTCGGGATTGATCGGTTCACCAACTGTACCAAGTAATCTTAGTGAAGAAAGATCAAAAGAATTTGGAATGTCATCTCCAAATTTCATAAACATTCTCAACGCAGTTGGTGTTGTGTAAAAAATAGTAACACGATATTTTTGTAATATGTCCCACATTCTTGACGCATCAGGAAAATCAGGGGCTCCTTCATACATTACTTGAGTTGCACCATGTAGGAAAGGAGCATAAACGACATAGCTATGACCCGTAACCCAACCAATATCGGCAGTACAAAAAAAGACATCAGAATCTTTAATATCAAATGCCCATTTGAAAGTAGAATACAAATGTGTCAGATAACCGCCTGTTCCATGTAAAACTCCTTTAGGCTTCCCAGTAGTGCCAGAAGTATACAATATGTAAAGAGGATGAATACTATCTAATTTTTCTGCATTACATGAATTTGAAGATTTGCTCATCAAATCACTCCAAAGTTTGTCTTTAGATGAGATGGAAATTTCATTTTTTGTTCTTTCTAGTACTAAAACATGTTCCACAAAATCAAAATCTTTGATTGCATCATCAATCATTTCTTTGAGTTTTACAACTTTTCCTCGTCTATACCCACCATCTGCGGTAATTACAACTTTAGAGTGTGAGTCAGTTATTCTATCCTTAATTGATGCTGCGCTAAATCCTGAAAAAATTACTGAATGAATCGCACCAATTCTGGCACATGCCAGCATCGCAATTGGTAATTCAGGAACCATTGGAAGATAGATAGTCACACGATCGCCTTTTTTCACTCCAAGTGATTTTAGTACATTTGAGAATTTTTGGACTTGGATAAACATTTCACCGTATGTGATGACTCGCGATTCACCATTCTCACCTTCCCATAATATAGCAGGTTTTTCGGATTTAGTTTTTTGATGCACGTCTAGGGCATTATACGAGGCATTAATTGTGCCCCCGACAAACCATTTAGCAAAAGGGGGTTGCCAATCCAGTGTCTTATCCCAATTGGAGAACCACGAAAGGTTTTTTGCCTGTTCATCCCAAAAGGATACAAAATCAGAATCAGCTTTTTCTCTTAAACTAGCATCATTGTTTCCTAGGCCAACATCATATGTTTTATTCAACAAAAAGTGTATGAACTTGGATCTTTCTAAGTGTTAAAAAAATAAATTAAAAAAATTATTGTGCTTCCATT
>CAZBBN010000214.1:0-2648 GCA_964490195.1 uncultured Nitrosopumilaceae archaeon | reverse complement strand
CACTAATTATAATTAATGGAATATTTGCCAATGCACATCCAGTTGCTACTGTAAGATCTGCTTTTTGACATATCATGGCAAGTGGTGCAGTGTTGTTTGATTTTATTGAATAAATTGTATATGCACCTACACTACTACCTACTCCAGATGGAAAAACAAGAATTACATCTTTGATTGATTTTCCAAATAGATCATGATTGTTATCGCTGATAATTCCTGTTTTTTTATCAACAGTACCTAGAAAGTTAATTGAATTTTCAGATTTTAAAACAATTCCTTGAACTTTTCCTGCAACTAAAACTTTCATCTTGTCTCATCTTGAACTATTTGTGATAATGATTTTAGATTTACATCTACACCATTAGAATTTTTAAGATAAAACGCACCCTTGATACTATTAGTGGTAACTGCATCAACGTTTTCTTTGTTAATCAAAGGAGTTAAACATGTACAACAATCAGAAAGAATTTCACATCCCGCACGCTCAAGTTCTGTTGTGTATCCAATTTTTTTTGCTTGCTCCTTGACAGTTCTAGGACAAAACACCATGCATCTCTTTTGAAAAGATTTGCCTTTTAGCATACTTGTAAGATCAGATATCTCATCTAAACCTAATTGAGGACTGCCAAGTGTAATCAAATCACCCTTTTCTGCAGTATTTAGCTCATCATGAACATTTTGCATCTCTTTTTCATCAAAATCTATTTTTTCACAATCAGAATCTCCATCGCCAAAAATAAATTTAGCACAGGTTCCTGATGTTCCCATTCCACCACACATTGCTTTGCATTGTCTTCTATCCATCTCTGCAAGACCAGAAATATTTACAGATGTATCTCCAACTTTTCCTGCAAAAAATCCTAGCATTCCATATGTTAGTTCATTTGGATCTTTTACTTTCATGTTAATTGTAATGTTTGGAGTACCATCTTTTCTAATTAAAGAATAAGGACTTTTACCAACTATTGCACTTGCAAGTGCACTAAATGCACTTTCCTTGTTTGTTTTTAGATTGTCAAAAGAGTTTGCGTGAATTGCAGCATTAGATTCAGCAAATGCGACTTGAGTTCCATTTTTTGGAATCTCAAAAATTTCATAAGGAATGCATGAAAATGAAGGAATTACACCCATTGTCTCATATGAATTTCTAATGGATAGTTGCTTTGAGATAAAATTTTCATCTAATCCATAGTTTGCAACGTTGTCAATATCAAACCCCATTGGATTAAGAGTTGTTTTTACTGTAACTCTCGCATCTTTGCTAATACTAGATAGAAATTCTTCTCCTGCATCACCAATTGTATTATAATTTACACCAGAAAGATGAGCCCACTCTATTGGGATTAATTTATCAGCATCAGTTGCCTCACCTGTTGCAACTAAAATTCTATATGCCATCTGCATAATTTCTCCCTGTTCGCCTTTTAGTGCAGATTCTTCGTTTCGAGTTAGATCCAATGAGATTATTTGTTATTACAGTTATAATACTTGTACGTAGATTTTTGTTGAAAATGGAAAAAATTCTTCGTGGAATGACTGAGACAATGAATTCTGTAAAGCCCCCAAGAATTACAGCGTTACAAGATCTTCATGATGCAGAAACTGGGCCTTTTAGTATTTTAATTGGAACGATACTTTCTGCTAGAACCAAAGATGAAGCTACAACAAAGGCGGTAAAAGCATTATTCTTTAAATACAAAAACCCAAAGGAACTTGCAAATGCCAAGATAAAAGACATAGAAAAAATAATAAAATCAATTGGATTCTATCACGTAAAATCAAAAAGGATAATTGAGGTTGCAAAGATTATTGATAAAAAATACAAAGGAAAGGTTCCAGACGACTTGGATACTTTGGTGCAGCTACCAGGTGTTGGAAGAAAGACTGCTAATTGTGTACTAGTATATGCATTTGAAAAGCCTGCAATTCCAGTAGACATCCATGTTCATAGAATATCAAACAGATTAGGATTAGTAGATACTAAAAATCCAGAAGAGACAGAACAGGAACTAATGAAGAAAGTTCAAAAAAAATACTGGATTGACATTAATGACACATTTGTTATGTATGGCCAGAATATTTGCAAGCCGATTTCTCCGATGTGTGATGTTTGCAAGATTAAAAAAAGTTGCAAATATTACTCATGCAAGCAGGAAAGTCCGAACACTTTAGGGTTGGGATGAAAGCTGGCACATAGCAGGTCATCTCACAACACAACAAAATTATTAAATTTTCAAGAACATGATATTAATCCATAAAGTCAGGTATGGAGATCGTCTGTGTCGCACCATCAAAGGTCTTCATGGGATCGTATGAACACTCTTAACATCTCATTAAATCCTCCAAGCGAGATGGAGAATGTTACTGCCATTCATCTGTAGACAGAGAAACAACATATCTCTATTTCATGCAGAAAGTGATGGGTGTACTGATGCCCCAAAATGGCAACCGCTTAGGGATGAAAGTGATCATAGAACTCGGCAAATACTGGTTCTGCAAAATCCTCCGATGGCAACAGATGAGGACAGCACCGAATGAAAAGCAGAGCATCCAACCCTTTAGGGTGGAGAGTATATCAGACATCTACGCATTCTAGTGTGCTTTGAAAATCTCCAAATGTGGGCTTTACTTTTTTGATGACAGTTCAT
>CAZBBN010000213.1:0-2665 GCA_964490195.1 uncultured Nitrosopumilaceae archaeon | reverse complement strand
AATGGTTGGTATGTGCAAGGTATTTTGTGCCTGTCGAGAAAGATTATGCAGGTAAATTTATCTCAATCAACATTGATGAAGAATCACGAAATTTCGACAAGATTTTGTCAATGCTATACATATAGAAGGTTGGGGCAAAACACTTTCGGGCGATTATCTAGGTTGGTATAACAGTTAATTTCACATAAGTTACACTGCATTAGATCAAAATGAACCATCACTTGTTGTAGGCAAAATAGCTGTGGGTAATGCAATAACAGATGGCGGCTCTAAATTAATAATTCCTTCACTTCCAGAACCATGGAACGAAATTGTCCTTCTTTCATCAGATGAGCCCATCCATCAAAGGAAAACACATTGATCTGTTTACTGAGGAAAGGAAACTAACTGAAGATGAAACATTTCGTGTTACTAGTTTTAATAATAAAGTATGCCAATAGTCCATGATAATTATTCCAGTGATTCTTTTTTTTGGAATTTCTGTTAATTCTAATTTATCATCAATAACAACTCATGGTGCTGTGAAGATTGGATGTTTTTCCAATATTATGGCTTTTTTGTGACATCAATTATGTCATAGTGCAGTTCATCTCATCTAATATCTGTTCAACTACATTGCAATTTCCACAAGAGGTGTTGTCAAAATTTCTATCTTATGACTTGTTTTCAAATTGTCCGGGATTGCTCTCAAATGCCCATCTGCAACTAGCACAGCAAAAAAGATACTCTTTTCCTTTGTAGGATAATTTTTCTCCCTTGTCACCAACTTCCATTCCACATACTGGATCTTTCATCTATTTGCCTCCCTTAGTCTACGAACAGAAAGTACAAAAATTGGACTTGCTATTAGTGTGGCTAACAAAACTGTGAAAAAATTCTTAAAAATCTTGACATCATTATGTCCATGTTCATCCATCTCAAATTCTGCTGGAATTGGAGTAATTTCAATTAACGTATTCCGCCCTTGATGGATGAATGTTTCCTCGTACCATTCATGCCCCTCTGGAAGTCCATTAATGATCAAAAATGCACCAATAATTATCAGCATCCAGCCAGACGCTCTTTCCATTGATTCTCTTTTAACTGTAAGACTTTTTATTGCGTTAATTCCAATAACTGCAAGTACTGACATCAAAATCAACGGAATTGCTCTTCCGACTCCGTGAACTACTAATGAAGCACCTACCTCAATACTACCAGTACCAGCAATGTAAATGAAAAGCCAGTAAAATAGAGGATTAGGACATCCGACTCCTGCATTTCCTAACAACAAACCCATGAAAAATGATTTTGTGTATTCCCCTCGTTTTTGTATGAATTTTGGAGTTCCTGAATATGATGGTAGCCTTAGAGATATAATTTTTAATTGTGACAAACCAAAAACAAAAGCTGCAATTCCTGCAATTAAAAACATTGTGGTGGATGCTTGATCTAATGATGTGCTTTGACCAATGACCGCTATTCCTATACCATAAGATGCAATAGTTATGGTTAATCCCAAACCAAAAAGTAAAGCCATGGACAGTCCTTTTTTGTAACCTTTACCAATACTCAATGGAACAATAATGAAAACAAGTGGCAACGTACATGGTAAAACAATCATGGACAAGCCTGCCACATATGCAATTACTATCCACGAAAGATATGTTGTGTGTTCTTTTCCATCAATTGTAAAATTTGCTCCAAGCGAAAATACTATCCCAAGAAAAATTAATGAAAATAATGCAAATGAAATAATCATCATAGATTTTTTTGCTAGTATAATTGAAGACATGTTATCATACTATAATTTTGATACTTAATTTGGAGGCTTTACAAATGTAAAATAATAGTTTCTAAAAATATACGTCCACATTGTTATTGTCATAGCATTGATTCCATTATTTTTTTAAATACTGAATATTGCTGCGGCCCAATAACTGTCTCTTGGGATCCATACGGACCTATTATGAAAAACGTTGGGGTACCAGTAATTCCATTATTTTGTGTCTCAGATGTGTTAAATTGTACACGTTTTTGATACTTTGTAGAATCTAGACAACTCACAAACATATCCATGTTTAATCCAAGATTATGTGCATATCCTTTTAGGGTATCTGAATTTGCCCAATCATTATCAATTGATAACTGATTTGAATACAAGAATCCGTGATAATTCCAATATTTTCCTTGCTCTTCTGCGCAATAACCTGCAATAGATGTATGTATGGAGTCTTTTCCAAGGAATGCAATATCTGCAAAAATAAGTTTAGCTTTTCCTGTGTCTATGTAATTGGTTACAATGTCCGGCTTTGTATTTAGAAACCATTTTTTACAGTTTGGACATTGAGTCTCCAAACTCAATTATGGTGACGGATGCATTTGAAGACCTCATAATTGGAGAACCTAGTGAAGTATCAACAGTTCCAATTTGTCTATTCCTATCAAGATTAATGTATTCAGAATTTATAGGAATTTGATAAAATAAAACAAGCATCACTAATACAAGACCTATACCTGATACATAGATGAGATGTTTGGGTTTCATTTTATCCCACCATCTCCAAATTCATAATATTTTAAAAAAATCAGAAATACTTAATCCCAGTACTTTACAATTGCAAATATTATAAAACTAAGAACGCTTCTTAGTCAGAAATAACACTCCAACTATTACTCCAATGCC
>CAZBBN010000212.1:0-2665 GCA_964490195.1 uncultured Nitrosopumilaceae archaeon | reverse complement strand
CTATCAACACGCTTAAGTCCATAATTCTTGCAGAAAAATCCAACTGCTAATCTTTTTTGTATAGATCTAAAATAACGTAAATCATGTCAGAAAAAGTTGAATTAAAAAAAGAAAGTCTTGATGCAAAACATGAAGAAATGAATGAAGAATAGCATGAACTTGACTTGAAAGAAAATTATGAAAGTGATGAAGAATCCAAGAATTAGACTCTAAACTCTTTTTGTTTTCCTAAACAAAATTCTGCCATATTTCCTCTGCTGTAAACAGGCAAAGGGATGCCATTGAAAAGTCAATGTATGATGAAAATGAGGCGTTAGAAACACAGTAAAGTTAGTTCTGAAAAGAATGAAGCGTTACAAATCTGAATTTAATGCAAAATCTGAATGGGTTTCAATTTAAATTATTTCTAAGACAAAACAAACTATAATTCTAATACATGATTGAATTTTATCTAGTCTGTTTCTGTGTTTTAGTTATTTTATTTCTAAAAGGAGTAATTCTCCCCCAAGCCAAAAATATCTAGATACAATAAAAATTCCAAATCCAATCATCATAAATGAATTTAGATACTTTAGAATCATTACTTGAGGAAGAAAGATTTCTAGAGTTTCTCCAACAAATAATGTTCCAAAAGAAACTAATATTACAAAGCCAAAAATTCTGCCAATCAACATACGAGATCTTTGTAGAACGATGTATGATGTCATAGTTCCAACAACTGCAGCTGCCAAACAGAATTTAATTATAAATGCCCCTTGCTCTGTTCTCATTGTGAAATAATTCATTTGTAAAATATCATACACATGTTACTTACAGAATTTCATCAAACTTACAAAAGAGTAACAAAATTAAAGAAAAAGAGAAAAAATCACCGTATATTCACTGATCTTTTCTTTGGTGTGGGTGTGGGTTTGCTTTTTGGTAATGTTACCTCTAGTATACCGTCAGTTAGTTTTGCCTTTACTTTGCCTGGAATGATTTTCTCAGACAGAGGAATTGTTTGATAGTATGATATACTGTGTCGTTCCTTTCTTAGAAAATTTTTCTTCTTTTCCTCTTCCTTATGCTCTCCTGTAACTTCGATAGAATTGTCTGTTACATTGAGATTGATCTCATTTTTCTTGATTCCAGGGGCATCCATCTTTACTCGAGATTGTTTTCCCTCATCTACAATGTCACAAGATGTATGAGGCATTGTAGGCATATGTATTGATGGAAAATTGGAAAATGCTTTTTCCATGTCCTTACGCAGATTCTCAATTGAACTATCAATGTCAAACCAACTTGATGTCCATGATGGAGTTACGGCAGAATTTTTTTGGCAAGTTTTTTTGTTTTAGCCATCACATTTCCACATAATGACCCATTTAACAGATTACTGTACATTCTCACCTTTGAAAATCATTCATCTAATCAAATTCTCATTTTTGACATGCTTAGTTTAATAATAATTAGTTCAGGTTTGAACTATAGCAAAAATGATAAAAAAACAAATTAAAAAAATTCTAGTTGCGTTAGATGGCTCAATGAATTCCTTCGGGGGATTGGATGAGGCAATCATAATTGCCAGAAACTCTCATGCCATCATTACGGGGGTATATGTTACACCACTTAGCCCTCCTGCATCAACTGAACAAAAGACATACATCAAAAACTATCTTTTAAAGAATGCACATAAATTTATGAAAAAAGCAAAGACATGTTCTGCACAAAATGGGATTTTGTTTTATGAAAAAATAATACATGGTGATGAGGGTCCAAAAATAGTAAAGTTTGCACAAGATAGGAACTTTGATCTAATTGTTATTGGTTCAAGAGGAATGAGTTCGCTCAAAGAGCTTTTTCTAGGAAGTACGTCAAATTACATCATACATAAATCTAAAATTCCTGTTTTGTTAGTAAAATGAACCAGAATTTCATTGATAAAATAGGACAGGGTATTATCTAATTTTGAATTATCAGTTATTTATATCTGAAATGATTTTTTCAGAAAGACACAAAATGCCAATCAGGGTTTCCATAAAAAACTAAAACTCTGGAATATCTCTAGGTTGTCTCTTGTTGTGGTGTTGATTGTAATCTAACATTATTTTTGGAGGTTTTTCTTCGGAGTTTAGACGTATTTTATATTTCTCACAATAAAGAAAATAGTTTGGCCAGTTTTTTTGCAATTTCCATAAAATCTTCCCCCACCATCTCATTATATCAATCAATTATGTTCAAACCATAGGCAAAAAATCTTCCAAGATATGTGGCAATTCCTTGTGGGATTTTTCCGTTTATGTCCAAAAATGCAATCTCATCCACTGTATTCAGATAATCATTTGCATATCTCTCACAGTCCTCTGTAGTTTTAAGGATAGAGTTTTGTTAAGACAGGGGGTCAAATCCTCATGAAACCCACGTAATAGTTGAGAGATGTGACCTTTGTATTCTCCCGTATGTTTTTCCAAGTAATTAAAACCATAGATGCAAAAATTGTTGCAGTTACAGAACTGACTATTATTGCTATGAGTGGCAGGTCGATATCTTGAGATATTTGCAAAAATATATTTTCAAGATCATATACAATATCATTACCATCAATTGCTTATTACATTATATAAAAATTCTATAAATTACATTAGCAAAATTCTTTATGTAAGTTAATTATAATTATTTTCTA
>CAZBBN010000211.1:0-2667 GCA_964490195.1 uncultured Nitrosopumilaceae archaeon | reverse complement strand
CTAAAGTAACTGTTGTTTATGGACCAGGAAATGAAAAACCTCCTAAAGCTGCTAAAATAATGAATGTTACAACAAGTAAAGAAATGTTTGATGTAACTAAAAATGAGCTAAAGAAAAAATTTGATATTGTGATTATGGCAGCAGCTGCTTCAGATTATACACCAGAAAATGTATCTAAAATTAAAATTAAAAGTGACAAGAAATCCCTAACAATTAGGCTCAAAAATGCACCAAAAATCATAGAACTGGTGAAAAAATTCCAAAAGGATGTATTACTAGTTGGATTCAAAGCAGAATCTAATATTACGAAAAGTGCTTTAATTAAATCAGCTCAAAAAAAGATGAAAGATGTTGATGCAAACATTATGATTGCAAATGATATTGGTAGTAAATATCAAAAAAATCCAAATAACAATGAGATCTTCATTATAAATAATAAAAAAATTATATCATCAGGATGGAAGAGAAAAGAAAAGATTGTAAAATTAATCAGAAAAGAAATTGAACGTGGTCTAAAATGAAAAGATCTGAGCTTAAAAATTAATATCACAATACAAATAATTCAAAGAAAAAAAGAAATATGCAGATAGTTTTAAAATTGAAGAAATGTTAAAAGAAATTGAACATAGATATTTTCATGAAACAGGAAGAACATTAAAATCAGATTTAAAGGAATTTACCTAAAGTTGTCAAAGCTAGAATCACTTCAATACAAAAAAAGAAACATGACAATATGGAATGAGGTAGCACCACGCTATCATAAAAGATGGGCAAGTGTTAATGAAGGACCATTCCAAAGTACTGCCAAACTAGTAGAATTGACAGGCATCAACAAAGGAGATTCCGTATTAGATATTGCATGTGGAACTGGTGTAGTAACAAAAGAAATTAAGAAAAAAGTGGGGAGTCTAGGACATGTTATAGGTGCTGATACATCAAATACTGCGATTAAAATTGCAAAAAAATGGAATGGAAATAAAATAAATTTAGATTTTTTAAACATAGATGCAGAGAATTTTAGCTTTTCAAAAAAATTTGATATCATTACATGTCAGTATGCATTGTTTTTCTTTCCCAATGCCAACAAGGCATTAAAAAATATGAAAAATAGTCTCAAAAAATCAGGTAAAATTGGAATCTCAGTTCATGGGTGCAAAGAAAAAGTTCCATTTTTTAGCAATATTTTAGATTCAGTTAACAAATTCATTCCAGATTATGTACCACCAAATTCTCCAAATCTGGATAGATTTGGTACAAAACATGCATTGAGATCAGAAATTAGTAAAGCAGGATTCTCAAAAATTTCAGTTAAAGAATTTATTTTTCATTACAGTCCTGGAAAATTTGAGGATTATTGGAGAAATTATATCAAATACATAGCAAAGCCTCTAAAAGAGAAACTAAATGAATTAGAACATTCAAAAAGAAAGGAATTGGAAAAAGTTGTAAGAGAGAAAACATCTCAACATACTAAGAAAAATGGAGAGATTTTATTTCCTTGGCAAGTTTTAATTTTGACTGCAAAATACTAGAATTCAGGAATAGAAATGGTGAAAAATAACAAGAAAAAAGAAGAAAAACCAAAAAAGAATGATTTTAAATCATTTCTTAGGAGAAGAGCTCCAATCTACCTTGCTTTGATTGCAATGTTTGTAATCTTTGTAATTCCTGAATTAACAAAAGGAGATCTTGAAAGTAGTTTTCCTGAACTTACATCTGAACAAAAACAGGTTGTGGATATGTTAATGGATTATAACGGACCAAACGAGTCAGGGTTAACTGTAATGGAGGCAATAACAAACAAAATCAGTGAAGAGTATCCTAATGAGAAAATTTTTGATAATAAAAAAACCATAGTTGAATTAACTGTGTCAAAATTAAATGATGAAGAATACAATATAATGTTAAATTTCAAATCATACAAAGAAGGTGAATTAAATTATGATTGGAATGTGGATAAGATTTCAGGAAAAATCTCATCAAACAATCAAGATTCAAAACACATTATTGATTTAGTAGATTTTTATGATTAGGCTCAAATTTGAACTAGATCTTTAGTAAATTTGTGCATTACAACAGGTTTCTCTTTTACTATCAATGAATCTTCAATACGTATTCCAAATTTATTTTCAATGTAGATTCCAGGTTCAACAGTGATTGCCATATTGTTTTGTAGTTTTGTTTCACTTCTGTAAGAAATAGTTGGAAGTTCATGAACTTCCAATCCAATGCCATGACCAGTAGAGTGAATAAAGTATTGACCATAATTTTTTTCTTCAATATGTTTTCTGCAAGCAAAATCCACATCTTTACAATTCACATCAGGCTTTACAGCTTTCAGACCAAGTTTTTGGGATTCTTTAACAATTTCATATGCTTCATTTGCTTGTTGTGAAATTTTTCCAAGTGCAAATGTTCTAGTTGCATCAGAGACATATCCTTTGTATCTGAGTGTAAGATCAGTCACTACCAAATCACCTTTTTTGAATTTTCTTTGTGTGACTTGTGCATGAGGGAGTGCACCGTTTGGACCTCCAGCAATAATTAGGGGATTAAGAGTAGATTTGTAGCCAGTATCAAACATTTCTTGCTCCATCGCATATGTCATCAGAATTGTTTGTAATTCTGATTCTTTTTGACCTACTTTCATCTTTTTTGAGCAAATAT
>CAZBBN010000210.1:0-2672 GCA_964490195.1 uncultured Nitrosopumilaceae archaeon | reverse complement strand
GGCTTCTTTGCATTTAGAATTAGTTGTACTGCTTTTTTTATCAAAAACATGTTTGCAGGAGAACGTAATGTTTCAGTTACAGTAAGTGGCAAAATATCAGAATCCATTTTTGCGATGTCTTGAGGAAGCTCAATATGTGTGGCCCCTACCTTTTCTTCAAGAGAGATTTTAAATGAACGTCGGATAATCTCAGGAATACTATCAGCATTATGAACAGACCAATTCCATTTTGTAATTGGTTTGAACATGGTAATCACATCCATATTTTGATGAGATTCTTTATGGAGTGAATTGACATTAGTTTGACCAGTGATTGCAAGTACCCTGGATCTGTCCATGTTTGCATTTGCAATTCCTGTTGTTAGATTTGTAGCACCTGGACCCAAAGTGGCAAGGCAGATGCCCACCTTATCGGTGATTCTACCATATACATCAGCCATAAATGCAGCAGATTGTTCATGTCTAGTAAGGATGAATTGTATTTTAGAAGACAGTAAAGACATCATCAGGTCTGCATTTTCTTCTCCAGGTAAACCAAAAATAAAATCAACATGTTCAGATTCAAGACACTTTACAAACAAATCAGATGCTTTCAACATATTCAAACATACGAATAAACAATATAGTCATTTATCCAAGTTTTTTATCTATTCCAAACTTGCCTGAACCATACAAGAACAATAGAATAGCCATTCCAATCATTGCAGGATCTTTCCATATGGCAGGACCAGTTTCAAAGTTAAGACCAAACATGGCAAGACTGCCAATTAGAATAACAATGATAAACAGGGCTGAAGGCCTAATTAAGAGACCAATAAACAATAAAACACCTGCCAAAAATTCCAATGAACCAATTGCAGATGCTGCCATTGAAGACATTTGCTCACCTACACCCATCATATTTTGTAACATCATTCCAAATCCAGCAGGATCAGAGAGTTTTCCAAATCCTGCCCAGATGAATGTAAAACCCAATCCAAACCTTACAAATAAAATTCCAATATCAGTAAAATTTTGTTTAGGAGGCGTGGTGAAAAGTTTTCCAATAGAGATTTTTTTGGATTTTGTCTGGCAATTATCCTCTAATTCTTTAATCCTGTTTTTTAGATGAATCACTTCTTGGTCATTTTTTAGAGGAATTGTTTCAGGATCATTTTGCGGACTAGTAACAGAGATGAGTTGGTTGGATAATTTTTCAACATAATTCTTATCAGACGTAAAGAGTGTATTCTGTTTTTCAAGAGCACTCTTAATGTATTCCAATCTTCCACGATCACCAATATTCATTTCAAGCAGTTTTACTACATTTTCTAGGAATACACTCATGTAACAAACACCTCTTGTTTAGGAAACCATGTTTTTTGAGGCAAAGTCAAACGATTCTCAAAGAAGATTTTGGTAAGAATTTGTGAATTGTTATTTTTTGGTAAGAATTTTTCACAGATTACAATATCAGCATGAATTTTGTCAGCTGAGAGGCTGTAGGAGTCAATTTTGGTAGAAGATATCTGTAAACTATCAATGTGTTTTGATTCTATGTTCCAAGATTCCAAAGTTCTACAATTTATTGAATCGGCAATAACTTTTTCTGCTTCAATTTCAGTTGCATTAATCATAGCAGCATTTAGTAAACGTACATGAATTTGTTTTGCCTCTATAGAACCTTGTACAATCAAGTCATATCGTTCATTATTTTTTCCAAAAATATTTCCAGATACAATCAAATCTTCTTCAACAAAAAGATCTTTTTTTAAAATCAAATCTCCTTTTACTTTCTTTACCATGAATGCATAATCAAAAAGGTTTATTTAAAAAAATATCCAAGTTATATCTAAATTCAAAATTATTTGATTTTCAAAATGATAAGGTTATTACTAAATAATGGATCAAGTAATTCTAAATTAGTCTCAATTGTCTTTGAAATAATATTAGTTACTAGCTGAAAAATCTTACCTCCAAATTTTTCAGTAACTCTAGTCAAGTCGTCTCCAAAAACATCATCTTTTACAGTATCAAAAATTCCAAACAAAATATCCCGTGCGGATTAAAAGATTTGGCATTGATCAATCAAGATATGATCTTCCAAGTCAATAGACCCAAGTGTTGAATTAAAGGATCTACTTTGAAAATTTGACTTGCAAGTTTTTGAATTTTTCCATTGATCAAAGTATTACACGTTTACTTACTAGGTTTTATTTTTCTATTAACTGCAAATCCAACTGCTGCAGGTGCTGCAATATACATTCCCAAGTTGAGGGCAATCACAGAAATACCTAGTCCAAGAACTTCTGCATCATTTCCATCTTCAGCCAAAGTCATTATAGATAAGGTTGATACCATGGGAGTGATAAATGCCCTAACTGCTTGTTGGAACATTGGATTTTCTCGTTCCATATCAGCAATTGTTGGTGAGAATGAATAGTATAATGTGTTAAATCCAGTCATAAATGCTGCACCTGAACTAGTACTCATTACAGTTCCATCTCTAATTTCTCTTAAGAACTGAACTTGGGGGGCAAGTTCTGAGCCATATGCAGCAGTTGCGATTAAACAGCCACCACCTTTTGCATCTTTGTCTGTTGCTTGTGTTTGAGTATCAGCTGATGCGTTTGGAAGTACATCTAGATCATAAAACATCGTATGCTCAAATGTTTCAAATGGTGGTGGGAAAT
>CAZBBN010000209.1:0-2695 GCA_964490195.1 uncultured Nitrosopumilaceae archaeon | reverse complement strand
TTTGATATCCATTAACTGGATCATAATCAACTTCTACTAGTTTTCTATTTTCATTAAGAGGATTTTGGGATACCCATTCAGTATCTGCTAAAACTTCAGGATGCGCGTAATTTACCATAAAGAACATAAGATTACTTAATATTTAGGTCAGATACTTTACAATTGTAATAAATATTTTTTTAAGACTATTCTACAAGAATTTGAAATTTCTTTTTTCCATTTCTAATAGTGAGTTCTGTGATGTTTGCAGCTAATGCTATCTTTCGTAGGGATAAAATCTCTTTCATTTTTTTACATGCAATGTATATTACAATTGCTGCAATACTGGAAGGATCTTTTCCGTCTGTAATACGACGTTGTTTTGCTTTATGAAGAATGCCTATCGCAAATCGTTTTGTTTTTTCAGATATGCCGACATCATTTGCTATTCTTGACACACATTGTATTGGATCTACTACAGGAATTTGCAAATCTAATTCGTTTATCATCAATCTATAGTATCTTGTAAGTTCTCTTCTGCTAACGCCTGATGCTTTTTGCAAATCTTTCACAGTTCTGGGAGTTTCTGAAATCCTACATGCGACGTATAGTGATGCTACTGCAAATACGGATATGTTCCTTCCGTTTGTGAGCTTACGTTCTACTATCTTTCTATAGAGGTATGCTGCTTTTTCAACAACAGCGTCAGAGACAACTATTTTTTCTTTAATCCTTTCAAGTTCATCGAATGCACGTTTGTAGTTTTTATCAATATTTTTATTACTTCTTTTTTCCCATATTCGAAGACGTTTCACAGTAGATGTCATTTCTTGCGAAAGTATGTTTCCTTTTACGTCCTTATTTATGGGATTGATGACAGTTGACAATCCCATATCATGTTTAGCAAGTGTTAGATTATTACCAGTTCTTTGTTTGCTTGTTTCGTCTGAAAACGACCTTGTTTCATATCCAAAATTTGCATTCTTTTCTGAAATGACATATCCACATATTCCACAAATAATTTCCCCTGTCATATCATCACTTATTCTTAGAATATTGTTACAACGAATACAGCTAGGCGTTGAATTGTAGGATAAATCATATTCTTTCTTTTTTGATTTTTCTTGCATTATAAATTACAAAATATAATATGATTATTAAGATCCAAACTTTACAAATGAAAGAATCACGAGGTTATAAAATAACATGAGAATAATGCCCATAACAAGTAGATGTAGAAAAAAGTAACCTCTTACAGATATTCCTGTTTTTCATTTACAATCATGCCACAAACGGGATCTTTTGCCATACTAATCTTCGATAATTTTGATTGATAAAATTTTCCTTAAAGACAAATGATGATTCTCATGATTGATTTCATTTTTTAATAATATTTGTTCATTATATTTCAATAATGTATTTTACAATTGTAAAATTAATTTAATGCCAAAGATAATAATCAAAACTTATTAAATTACCTCAAAGAAATTTCAATGTATCATTCCAAAATATTTGTCCCATGAGATGGTTCAAAACATGCATTCAATGCTGCAATCAATCCAAAAGTAGTAGTTGAGAAAATTCAAGAAGATCCTCATTTTTTATTTTCTTTGATCATGCTAAGATCTTGTACATACATACACCATTTTCATCCACATAAGGGCAAACTAAGAATTACCTCTGACAAATTGGTCAAGAAAATTATCTTTTCAATCTCTATTTTGTTTATACGTTGATACTATCAAGTAACATGTTCTTTCTCTTTTTCTCATATTGCATTAGATAGATAATTCCTATAACTGTAGCAGCTTCTACAGATTTTGCAAATATTCCATCAAATTCTATTTCTTCTGGTTGGTTATTTGGGGATAATGGAGGAGGGAAAATTACAGTATAAGTGTATAATCCTAATAGGATTAAAGTACCAACAAGTCCAATCATATTTAGTAAAACAGTTTTGTTATAGTATGAAAGTACTGATTGTCTAGATGTCATAGTTGGTGGCAATATTGTTATTAATACATAGAACGTGCCAAAAGCTGCCTGAAGTGCTGCTGCTGCCAGTAAAAATACACTATATTCTATTCTTAAACTTCCATGTTCTGCATAAACCCCTAGATGAATTATTCCACCAGCTACTGCTAAAAACATGATGATGTATTTTATTGTCTCCGATTTGGGAGGCTGTTTTTCTTTTTTTCTTAAATTCAAATAATGCATTGACAAAACGGAACCAAATACACCTAGTGGTAATAATATTGCAATTGACATTAGAACATTCCATATTGTTCCAATGTTTGGTGTGATAGCAATGTTGAATACTGCTCGTTCACAGTCACAATTAAAACTACTTGACAAAAGATTTCTTGGTGGAATTACATGTTCTTGTGATGAATTTTCATCAGCTAAACTAATAACAACAAGATAATTTCCCCTCTCTTCAAATGTATAATCAACTCCAAAATCACCCGTAGGATAAACCTCCCATGGAAAAAACTTTATTCTTTGACCAGTAATACCGTTGTATATCTCAACTGCAGTTTCTACATTGTATACATCATTTCCATCGTTATCTTGTATACTGAATTCAATGTGTGTAGGTTCTCCCGGTTTCGCATAATCTGGCTCTAATGCTTGATTTACATAATATCTCCCTAAATCATCTCCACCACCATTATAATGTGGTAAATGTTCAAAATGAGCAAAAGCTGTTGAA
>CAZBBN010000208.1:0-2709 GCA_964490195.1 uncultured Nitrosopumilaceae archaeon | reverse complement strand
TAGATCCAAATGATCGTTATTTCTTTACTAAATGATCAGTTTTGAGATGAGTTGTATAGTTTTAGTCATTAAATCAAGAATTATTTTCTTGGTCTTCTACGCGGATTTTTTTCATAAAAAATTTCTACATTTTCATTCCACTGCTTATTTTCTGCCAAACGTGAACGAGCATGAGGTCTCTTCCCATTATTTGATAGAATTTCACCATATTTTTTATAAAATTCATCAATTTCATCAATCAAAACATCAAGGAATTCTGAAGCCTCTTTTGCCTCAATGCCTTTAGGATCTGTATGACTGAGAATAGTATTAGATAATGTGTCAATTTTTGCTTTTTTTATTTTAAATTCACTAAGAATTCGATATTCAAAAGAAATCATTTCAAATTCTAGTGTATTGCACTAGTGTATGTTCATTGCGGTTTGAAAGAATTACGGATAGATAAAAAATGCAAACATTAGTGTTCCAGTAATCCATGAAGACAATAAGAAGTTTTTTCATCTAATGGTATTACACACTACAATGCTCTTTTTGAAACAGAGTTTTGGATTCCAGAGAATTCTAAAAAAACATTAACAGTTACATTAAATGCAGAAAATAAAAATTCAAAATCATCGAGAATTTTACAAATATTTAGTTTAAGAGAGTAATCAGATCATGCAAAGTCATCATCACCACAATAGCACAAAAGACTAAATGTGTCAGAAAATTAAATTTCTCATTGATACACGGTCCATCTCTTGGAATAGGTGCCGCAATTACAGCCACAGTCATAATCATAGTATTTTTAGGATTTCAAGGTATTACTAATCAGACAGAGTTAACAATACAGCCAGCTCCTGAAATTCAAGAGTCAGGACCTCCAAAAATAACCATGAATACATTTTTGGCAAATGGTTCACCAATTCTTGGCAACTCAAATGCCCCGATTACCCTTGTAGAGTTTGGCGACTATCAATGTCATTTTTGTAATGTGTTCTTTCATACAATTGAGGACGATGTATTGAAAAATTATATTGAGACAGGAAAGGTACGAATGATTTTTAAGGATTACAACATAATCGGTCCTGATTCTGTTACGGCGTCACATGGAGCACATTGTGCAGATGATCAAAAATTATTTTGGGAATATCATGATATTTTGTATTCTAATTGGACTGGTGAAAACAATGGATGGGCATCCTCAGAGAATCTTGCAAAGTTTGCCCAAAAAATAGGATTAGATATGAATGAATGGTCAGAATGCATGAATAGTCAAAAATATTCGCAAATTATTCTCGCAAGTAATGAAGATGCAAGATCTCTTGAATTAACCGGGACTCCTGCATTTTTTATCATTGGACCTGATGGAAAAACTACTCGGATTTTTGGTGCACAGCCTTTTGAAGTATTTGAAAATATTTTTGAAACTGAACTTGAAAAATCAAAATAGCGATCTAATCATTTATAAATAATTTAAAAAAATTAGGAAAATTTCCTTCCTAGTTAGTTAGAATTTACACAATAACCTTATTAATGAAATATCGGACCGAAGCTTATGACAGCTGGTGTTGACGACATTGCAATATACATTCCCAGATTGTATATTGATTCAGCTGATTTTGCAAAAGCTAGAGGATTAGACCCTGTAAAATTACAAAAAGGTCTCGGGGTATCTCAAATGGCAATTGTTGATGCCAATCAAGACCCGGCATGTCTTGCAGCAAATGCATGTTTGAGAATTATGCAAAAAAACAAACTATCTCCTGAAGATATTGGAAGATTGTATGTTTCAACAGAATCTGCATTTGATGAGTCAAAAGCAATGAATTCATACGTTATTGGAATGTTAGAGCAAGTTTATGGTCAAGGTGCTTTTGAGCATTGTGGAGGTGTTGAAACTAAATTTGCATGTGTCAGTGGCTCATATGCACTTTATGACAATACAAATTGGATTAGAGCAGGAGAAGCAGAAGGGAAACATGCTCTCGTTGTAGTATCAGACATTGCAAAATATGACATGGGCTCTAGTGGAGAGATGACTCAAGGCGCAGGGGCAGTGGTCATGTTGCTTAATGACAACCCACGATTATTGGCATTTGATCCTAAAGTCACATCCACATCAATTAAAGATGAATATGATTTTTACAGACCATTTGGAAAAGAAACTCCAATTGTACATGGACAATACTCAAATTTACTTTACATGATTCAAGTTAGAAAAGCACTTGAAGCATATAAGAAAAAAGTAATTTCAACAGGATTAATCAAAATAGAATCAGGAGAAACAATTTTAGATCATATGGATTACATTAACATGCACTTGCCTTATAGCAATATGGGTAAGAAAGCATTAGCGTATTTAGTAAGACATGAATGGCGTCAACTTCCAAGATGGAAGAGTATTTTACAAGAAATTGGCATTGAAGAGCCAAGGCCAAATGATCCTCGTGGAACAATTGAATCTGTATTAGCTGATGAAGAATTTATGGCAAAAGATCACGAATTCACCAAACTATTCACCAAAACACGTGAATATCAAGAGGTGTATGAATCAAAACTTTCAAGTTCATTAATTGCATCAAGTATGATTGGAAATTTGTACACTGCATCACTGTATTTAGGATTTAGAAGTAGTTTAGAGTATGAATTTCAAAAAGGCATTGATTTAGAAGGAAAAAGAATAGGATTTGGATCTTACGGAAGTGGAAGTAGTGCAATGGTGTTTAG
>CAZBBN010000207.1:0-2710 GCA_964490195.1 uncultured Nitrosopumilaceae archaeon | reverse complement strand
TCTGTTCATGTTTTTCTTTTCTAGATTTTATTCTTTCATCATGATGTTTAGAATTTAGTAAATGTGTTTCTGATAAAATATGGTTCTTAAAAAAATTGGGTTCATCCTCTTCATTCCATATTACAAAGGTTGCATTGAATTTTAATTCACCATATATTCTTTACAAAATTATTTAATATGAAGATATGTTTTGTATTACAATGTCACACAGATGTGATTTTGAATCAAGATAAAAATAATTAGAGATAAACGGATCTAATTCACACATGTATCAAACAATTATTAAATTTCTTCAAATTCAGTAGGTTTACATCTGACCTTCCTAGATGAAACTCATGGTTATTTGTGAGAAATGTTATCACGAACATCATGATCAATGCATGGGAAAAGCAGGAATGTTTGACTGCGATTGTAAGTGTTTTAAAAAATAGATTTTCTAAAATTATTTTCTGATTTCTATCAAAACATTATCATCAGCCCATTTGATGTGATTTAAATCATCAACGTTATCCTTGGGGTTAATTCAAGATTTACTATTATGAAAATTTTAACAATAATGGAAAGTTAATCGATGCTCTGAAGGAGGTTAACAGTCAAATCACTTTTGATTTTGCTGACTCAATGGTCAATATGGTCTTCTGTAAGAGCAAGTTTAGTTCTGATTCTGTTATTGCTAAAGGAGGCACTAGCATGACTATGTTCCCAAGAGTCCTAAGATAAATTCCATGCTTTTTACCTTCTTCAAAAAATATTTTGTTAATTGACTTCTTGGGGTGAATTGGTATCTTTTTCTTTTTATCTGATACTAACTCTATTCCCATTAGCATTCCTTTATGCCTAATGTCCCCAACAATATCTATTTCTGAAATCATTTGATAATACTTTTCAAAAATTTTGGATGTGTTCTGAATTTTTTTAATCAAATTGTATTTTCTATACATCATGATATTTTCTAATGCCACAGATGCTGCAATTGGATTTCCAGTATATGTGTGCCCATGAAACAGATGCTTCCAATCATTAAATTCTCCTAAAAATGAATTATACACTTTCTTATTTGTTAATGTTGCAGCCATTGTAAGATACCCACCTGTTAACAT
Source organism: uncultured Nitrosopumilaceae archaeon (assembly GCA_964490195.1). Taxonomy (GTDB): domain Archaea; phylum Thermoproteota; class Nitrososphaeria; order Nitrososphaerales; family Nitrosopumilaceae; genus Nitrosopumilus. The sequence goes on along the minus strand of CAZBBN010000207.1, from coordinate 1,610 downwards.
TTTTCCATATGCTACAATGTCTGGAATACTTTTTTGTTCCTCATATTGAAACATAGATCCTAATCTTCCAAAACCTGTTGCAATTTCATCCAAAACAAACAGTACGTCATACTTCTTACAAAGTTGACTTATTTTTTTCTGAAATCCTTTTGGATAAATAATTACGCCACCTGCAACTTGTGCTCCACTTTCCATGATAAATGCTGCAATGTTATTTTTCTTTGATAATTCATTCTCTATTTTTTCTAAACAATAATTTTGATAATCTAAAAAAGTAAATCCTTTTGGAACTCTGTATTTATTGGGAACAGAAAATTGTAATGTTGTAAATAATTGTTTTTTAAACTTACCAAAAAATTCTGGAACGTATCCGACGGACATTGCACCAAATGTGTCTCCATGATATCCGTTTTCCAGTGTTGCAATTCTTGTTTTCTTTTTATCGCCGATATTTTTCCAATACTGTAATGCTAATTTGATGGCTATTTCCATTGCAGATGAGCCATTGTCTGAATAAAATACTTTGTGCATTTTTGGAGAACTTCTCACAAGATTCTCAGCTAGTTTTTCTGCAGGCTCGTTAGTTAAATTAAACATAGACGAATGCTGTAGTTTTTTGCTTTGAATTATTATTGCATTTACTAGTTCTGGATTTGAATGTCCCCATACATTACACCACATCGATGCCACCGCATCTAATATTTTGTTTCCTTTTGAATCCGTTAACCATACTCCTTTTGCACTCTTAATTTCATCAAAAGAATTCCATTCCTTCATCTGGGTATTTGGATGCCAAACAAAACTAGTTTTCTTCAAACAAATCTATTCTCTTTGATCTTCTTAATAATCAAACGATAAGATTAATCAATTGCAATTTTAGATGATATTTGATGAATTCTTTCTTTATTACTGGAACTGATACAGATGTAGGTAAAACATACATCACTGCTGGATTGGCAGTGACTCTAAGAACATTGGGTATTGATGTTGGTGTGATGAAGCCTTTTGCTGCGGGAACTGCTCAGAAAAAGGGATTCAAATCTGAAGACATTGAAATTTTGTCAAATGCTGCACGAGTAAATGATCCCGAAAGTCTAGTGAATCCACAATTTTTTCCAATTTCTGCATCGCCTTACACTGCTTCAAAGAAATTAAAAATAAAACCAAAAATTTCAACCATCCTTTCATGTTTTAAAAAATTATCAAAAATTCATGATTTGATTCTGGTGGAGGGGATGGGTGGATTAATGACTCCAATCCTAAAAAATTATTATGTATCTAATTTGATAAAAGACATGAAAATTCCAAGTGTGATAATTACAAGTAATAGAATTGGATCTGTAAATCATACCTTGATGACTTGCATGATGTGCAAAAAATACAAAATTCCAATCAAAGGAATCATAATAAATAATTTTGAAAAAGGTTATCCTATTTCCCAATTACAACGAGATTTGGCAGACCTTACTGGTGTTAAAGTTTTAGGTTCTATACCATTCATTAAAGATATGAGTGACGCTTCATTGAATAAAATATTTAAAAAAAATCTCGATATCAAATCTTTACTAAAATAATCCTTAAAATTATATTCGTAAAATTTTAAATTTATT
>CAZBBN010000206.1:0-2728 GCA_964490195.1 uncultured Nitrosopumilaceae archaeon | reverse complement strand
CCTTGATTGATTTCACTATGTGTCCCCAATTTTACAATTTAATCCGCTGACAATTTCATTACATGCGGATAATCCAAGCCAGTTCTTTTATGTTCTCTTGTTGCAGAAATATCCACTTGATAGAATTTTTTAAATAAATCTTTTTGATTTTCTTTTGGAATTCCTTTACTGTTATTGGTATGGATCCTTCTAGAAAGGACTCCTTGTAACTATGCCCTTTTCAGATGATAGTGTGGAGTCACACTCATGAGAATAAGCAAATTAACTCATTCAGAGAAGGTAAGAATAGTTCTGAAATCATTAAACACAAACATCAGCACCTGCAGAATTGTGCAGAAAATACAACATTTGAAAGTGACTGTGTCTAGAAATAAGTGAATTTCACAAATTTGATTTTTTGAACATATGTAAAATGATTTGGCTATTCTTAATTATTAGAAAAACAACCCATTATCCATGAAACAGTACACTGTAATTATTGCTGCAGGGATAGGGGCAATTGTAATCATGGCGGTAATTTTTGGCATGGATGTTTTGAAATTATCCTTCTCTACTCAGGATTATGATATTTTTGTTGATCCTATTTTAGACAAGCAAAGCTTGTTTGTAATGGGTCGCGTAACGATTCAAAATACTGGATTTAAGCCACTAACTAACGTTCATGTGAATTTTGGTGCAGGAGATATCTTGGAATTGGGAACTATTGATGCGGGTGAAAAAATTATTGTTTCTCCACCATCTGGTAATCCTATGGAATTTGTAATGATCACTGCAGACAATGATATTTTTGTTAACAAGGCATATAGAGAAATGCCCAAGATGGTAGGAATGATGGGTTCTTGATTTTCCTAGCAGTTAAATTCCATAAAATCCTGTAATGATTGTTTGAAGTTTCTAACAAGCGGTAAAGTAAAGGATCTTTATGATATAGATGAAAATACATTACTCTTCAAGTTCTCTGATAGAGTTTCAGCATATGATGTAAAATTCAAACAAGACATTCCTAGAAAAGGGGAGGTGCTGTGCAAATTCGCAGAATTCTGGTTCAATGAATTACCTGTACCAAATCATTTTGTCAGACGAGAATCAGACACTGAAATTATTGTAAAAAAAATGAAGATGCTACCAATTGAGTGTGTTGTGAGAGGCTACTTTTATGGTAGTCTAGTAAGCAGATGGAAAAAAGGTGAGATCACAATCCCTGAAGGGACAGACACCACCTTGGCTGCAAAACTCCCAGAACCTCTTTTTGATCCTACTACAAAATCCGAACACGATATTCCAATTAACAAAGAAAAAGCGTTGGAGATGAATTTGGTTACTGATGAGCAATACCGCTGGTTGGAGAAAACATCTATTGAAATTTATAAAAAAATGGCTTTTATTGCAAATAATGCTGATTTTATTTTAGCTGATTTGAAATTAGAGTTTGGGATTTTGGATGGAAAAATTACATTGGGTGATTCTATCGGTCCTGATGAATACAGACTATGGCCCAAGAATTCCTATGGTGTTGGAAAAACACAAGAGGCATATGACAAACAACTCTTACGAGACTGGTTAACTGCAAATGGATATGAAAAACAATTTGATAATGAACGCGATGCAGGTAGAGAGCCGGTTCCACCAGAGATTCCACATGAAATTATTCAAAAAATGACCAAGCGATATGTAATAGCCTACGAGAAATTAACTGGAAATACTCTTTAACCCTTGATGGATTGATAGATTATGGGAACATTGGAAGATAAAAAAGAAATTGAAACATTATTGAACATTGTAATTAATCAAATCCCATCTTACACCAATATGGTAAACTCTGAACATTGGGATGTGAATCTAGATGATTGTATTTTTGGAATGGCGTATCACTCATTTATTGCAAAAGCAACTAATTATCTAAATAACAAACTCACTGATACTAAACAAGAGACTAATGCTGAATCTACTTTTCAAATGATGAATTTGATATCTGAAGTCTTCAATGATAGATTGGCAGATATCAAACAAGAAATTGTTTCTGCATTAAATTCTTAATCTACGCATAGCATCTTTATTTCAACTCGAATTGTGTTTTTGATAATTCATAAAATAATGTCTTGACGGTTATTTTCTAACATAATTTTCCTGATTTGTCTTTTTTTGATATTTTTTTAAATTTTGAATCCGTTACAAAAACTCTTCTACTAATACTATAATTATTGTAGTGGTATCATAATATTATGTTGCATTATAGTATTTCTTGTAGTGGTAATGATGAATTTGATAGCGGTCCAATATTGATTAAAGTAAACAAAAATTGATGCGATTAGACAAAAAAATATGATATAAGGATCTTTTAGATCGGATTTGAAGGTAATTCTGTATGTCTACATTGTTAGAAAAACAAATCAAAGTTAATCGTATTGTTACGACAAGTATTGAACACGCACGTGCAATTGAAGACCCTGCACGGGCAAAAATTGTGGAAATTTTGTATCATCAAGCATTATCTGCAGACCAAATTTCAACCGAACTAAAAAAGACAGGTTACAAAAAAGCATTGACAACTGTTCGTCATCATCTCGAAATTCTAAAAGAATCCGGATTAGTTGAGATTGCAAGAATTGAGGAATCTCGTGGTGCTATCACAAAATACTATAGCACATCAACTAAATTGTTGGATTTTCAAACACCTGTAGATTTTGACTCTACATACTCAAAAATTATCAACAACACATCTACAAAA
>CAZBBN010000205.1:0-2734 GCA_964490195.1 uncultured Nitrosopumilaceae archaeon | reverse complement strand
ATCCTTCTATGAAAACAGTTGCTGGTGGTTATGGGCCATCTTTGCAACCATTTACTTTTCTAAATGATCCAACAATTGATCATCTTATTGTGGGTGAGGGAGAACAATCCATGTTGGATATTCTTAATGGCACTGCCACCCAAAAATTAGTAAGTAACCAACCCATAATGGATGTTGATTCCATTCCAAATCCTGATAGGGATTCAATTGATCTGAATAGATACATTTCAATTGCTGAAAAAGATGAAGGGCGAAGAGTTACCTCAATAATGACTGAGAGAGGATGTGCATTTGGATGTACATTCTGTCTTCTTCCTGATACTAAAATCAAGATGGCAGACACCACAGAGAAGGAAATCAAGGACGTTAAACTAGGTGATCTGTTATGGACATATGACGAACACACACTGCAAAAGAAAATCGGCAAAGTAACCCATATTTTCACACATGAAACTTCCGAATATTATAAGATCACTTATGGAACCAAAAGATGGGGTGGAATCAAAACTATTTGCATCACAGGTAATCATCCAGTATATACGCAAAGAGGTTGGATCAATGCAGAAGAACTTACACTTGATGACAAAGTATTGCGAATCTATCACACATCTGTAGAAGTGAAAGGATTGCCAAAATCAGCCTACATCAATAGAGCCAAATCATTTGCAGCTGGAAAAATATCACTTGGCTGGCTGCGAACAGATGAGGTGTATGCTAAGATCTCAACCCGACTAAAACAAAACAATTCAATGAAAAGAAAAGAGGTTGCCACTAAAGTAGCTATGAAATTAAAAGGCAGAAAAGCGTCATACAATGCCAAACCGCATCCTTGGATTAAAAAAAGAATGTTGGAAAATAACCCCATGAGAAATCCCCAAATCAAGCAAAGACAACTGGAAACTCAAAGAGCTAATTATATTAAAAATGGATTTAGTCGAGGACAGCAAAAACTATACGACTATCTTGATGAGCTGAAAATTCCCTATGAGCCTGAGTTCATAGTAGGTGATAGGTTGTTGGATGCTGCTATCATTCCAATACAACTCGACTTTGAATACGATGATTGGTATATGCATAAAAAATATCCCGCCAGAGATAAAGTACGAGATGAATATCTGGCTAGACATGGTTGGCATACCATAAGATTCACAGAAAAAGAAATTGACACTAGAGAAGTGGCATTATGCAAAATCAATCAAGCAATAAACCATCGCATGAAGAACTCTAAAACTTTTACACCAATTCTCAAAATAGAGAAAATACATGAATGCTCCAGTGTTTACAATTTGGAAATAGAATCGACTCACACTTATGTAGCAAATGGAATTCTTGTACATAATTGCGCCGAAGGTCAATTTGGAACAATATGGAGAAAAGCAGGTTTGAAAAATGACAATCTTGAATATGAAAGAGCAGTTAGATTACGCGGAAGAAATCCAAAATTGGTTGTAGAAGAAATGATTGAGGTAAGAGATCGATTTAATATCACATTTTTTAAAATGAACGATGCTGAAACCAATCCCTCAAGAGCACATTTCATTAAATTATGTAAGGAAATGATAGAACAAGAGGTAAATGTTCCTTGGGGATGTAATATGCGATGTGACAAAGTAGATGATGAAATGTGTGACTTGGCAGTAAAATCTCACTGTGAAGAATTTTGGATGGGATTAGAATCTGGGTCTCCAGAAATTCATCGCGACATAAACAAGGGAACTACTGTTGAGATGATCAAAAAAGCATTTGATGTATCAAAGAAATATGGAATAAAAAGAAGAACATACGCTTTATTGGGAACGCCCTTAGAATCATACGAGACAATAAAACAAACTGAAGAATTAATTGATTATGTAGATCCTGAAATAATTGGTTTTTCAATTCTGGCACCATATCCTGGTACAGCATATTGGAAACCTGAATATGACGAATTGGATTGGTCTCAAATTGATGAATTTTCAAATACTACGTGGAGTTCAAGTAATCTTACTAATCAGGAATTACGTACAGAACAAGAACGAGTAATAGAAAAATATTCTGATAAACTTGCTCCAATAATTAGGAAGAAACAAAAATTAGGAATTGGAGGTTCTCAAACCCTTGATTCCATAATGGGTGCAATGTAATCAAAATAATGCTTGAAAGGTTTGATATTATATCATGATTAAAAGATTTGGAAAAGATGAAATTGATGCAGTGATAAATTCGATAAACAAATCCTCTCTTCTTTCAGGATATACAAATAAATTTTTGGGAGGAGAAGTTTTACAAAAATTTGAAAAAGACTTTGCAAGATTTCATAATTGTAAATATGGGATTTCAGTAAATTCGGGAACTAGCGCATTGCTTGTTGCTCAATTAGCTGGAGGTGTAAAAAATAATAAAATTTCTGTTCCTTCAATTACTTTTACTGCAACTGTATCACAAGTAATTGCTGCTGGTGGAATACCCGTATTTACTGATATAGATCCAAAATCTTACTGCATGGATTTTGATTTTAAAAATAAAACAAAAGTTGCAATTCCAGTACATTTGTTAGGACACCCATGTAATTTTGAAATGATAAAACAGATGAAAGAAAACGGGATGTTTGTAATTGAAGATTGTGCACAAGCAATGGGTGCAAAATATAAAAATAAAATTGTAGGAAGTATGGGAGATTGTGGAATTTTTAGTTTTCAAGAAACAAAACATATCACAACACTTGGTGAAGGTGGAATAATTATAACAAATAATG
>CAZBBN010000204.1:0-2759 GCA_964490195.1 uncultured Nitrosopumilaceae archaeon | reverse complement strand
ACATACCAACAGAAAAGCCAAAGGGATTGGAGAAAGAATACATCACATCAATTCATGAATGGGTAAAGTCAATAGCAAAATGGTGGTCAGAAGGGAATATTGAGGATGCAGAATTTGTTTCAGCATTACTATATCTTATTGATAATCAAATTATTCAAATTCCACCGGTAGAAACACAGAATATCTCAAACGAAATTCCCGAATGGATAAAAAATAATGCTGGATGGTGGGCAGATGAGCAAATAGATGATGATGCTTTTGTATCAGGAATTCAATACATGATTGAACAGGGAATTGTAACAGTTAATCTTGAAGATGTAAATAAAAAATCACAAGAGGAGTTAGACCATGAATTTTACTTGTTTGAGAAATATCTAAGAAACATATCAAATAATATTTCCAAGGAAAAAAGATACATTGAATTTCCAAACCCAAGTCAAGATGTAATAAAGAAATTCCTCAGAGACTATATCAAATGGAATTTTGAGGCAGAAGTTGCTAAAGCATCCAGTAGTTTTCCAGATCCTACATATGAAATTGTCGATCGAACATACATAATTTTGTATAAGGTATTCATAAATGAACAGCCAACAGGGCTACCACTAGATCATGTGAAGACATTACAGAATTCCTTTGAGTTTTGGGAAAAACAAGAATTGAATACAAATAATCAAAAAGCCAAAATAAAATTTGAGATTACAAATCAAAAACATGAAGCAAATGTCTGGGTAACATGGGTAGTTCGCGATATTGGTGAAGGAGTTTTAGGACATGCGCATCTTGGCAAGGGAATAGTGGAAGTAACGTTAGGAGATTATAATTGTGATGGAAGTTTTCAATTGTACGATGTAAAAAGTGTGGAAACAATCATGACACATGAATTAGGGCATTCCATAGGTTTGAAACATGTTGAAGATCCAGAGAACGTAATGTATCCATCTTATTCTCCATCATATGCATATTGTCTATTAAGTTAAATTTGAAAAAATACATTCATGTTCTAAATAATGAGAACAAGTGTTAGCTTAACCTACACACAATTAACCTGCAGAAATTAGGTAAAATGGATAATAAGGTAATAGTGCAATTAATTCTTGTTATGCTTAAAAATACAATAATCTCAGGACCAAAATGTCCATCCTGTGGAAATAAAAAAATAGTCACAGATCAAGATACAGGGGAATTATTTTGTAGTAAATGTGGAATTGTGGTTACTGATAAAATTTCAGACACAGGTGCAGAATGGCGTTCTTTTTCAAATGATGAGACAAATAGAACTCGAGTAGGGGCTGGAACTTCACTTACAATGCATGATATGGGATTATCAACAGTAATTGGAGCAGCTAACAAAGATTCAACAGGAAAGCCACTATCTGCAAGCATAAAGAGCTCCATTGAAAGACTAAGGACTTGGGACAGTAGAACACAAGCACATTCATCTGCAGATAGAAATCTAAGACAAGCCCTTAATGAAATGGATAAATTAAAAGATAAACTGGCATTAACTGATGCAGTAGTAGAGAAAGCAGCTTACATTTACAGAAAAGCAATGGAGAGAAAATTAGTTAGAGGCCGTTCAATTCAAGGATTAGTCGCAGCATGTCTTTATGCATCATGTAGAAACACAGAAACTCCTAGAACATTAGATGACATTGCAAAAGGAATCAACATCAGAAGAAAAGATGTTGCAAGATGTTATAGATTAATTTTCAGAGAACTGGAATTGAAAATGCCAGTAGTTGATCCAGTCAAAGGCGTGTCCAGAATTGCAAGTATTGCAGAATTGAGTGAAAAAAGTAAACGAAAAGCAATTGAGATTCTAAATCAAGCAAAAAAAATGGGCATTGTAGCTGGAAAAGATCCAATGGGAATTGCAGCAGCTGCATTGTATCTAGCATGTATTAGTACAGGAGAAATAAAATCTCAAAAAGACATCTCAATAGCATCAGGAGTGACAGAAGTCACCATAAGAAACAGGTGTGCAGGCTTGAGAAAAATGCTCAATGATTGAAATGTTAGAAAATAAATGGTCGGACTGGCAAGATAACACTCAAGAAGTACTTTTAGAAATCCCTGAAAAACCAGGTGTGTATATGATGCATGTGACCATGAAGATATTATTTATTGGAGGTTCTCAAAACATGAAAAAATCCATAATAAAGTCACTAGAGGAGAAATGCATTTCACAAGCAACTAGAATTAGATTTAGAGAAGAAAGGAATTTTGATGAAATGAAAGACGAATTAATTGCAGATTATAAAAAAAGACACGAAGGGGACATTCCTCATTGTATGAATTAATTCTGTGATCTTTTAAACTCTAATCTATCCCATGGGAAAACAACATATGCTGAATTATCTGTTTTTTTAGCATAGATTAGTTGTTTTAGATATTTTTTTCCACGTCTTGCAAATAATGTAACAAAAACAAGTTTAGAAGGATTGTCAACCTTGGAAATAATTTTATTAAAAGTATCACCAGTGTCAAAAACATCATCAACAAATAATGAATCAGATGAAATTTTATTTTTATCGACCAGAATTGTTTCAATTTCCAAATGATCTGCAAGTAATCGTGAAGGAATCAAACCACCCCTACTAAGAGTAGTTATACTTGAAAAGGTTCGAGGTAATTTTAAAATGATTTTTGAAAGTATTTTCACCAACGATTCTATTTCATTCCAATCAACATTCTGGTTTAAAGTCATAATCATGATTTGAAAATACCGAATAAAGTAATTACTGTCAGAATGTTTTTGT
>CAZBBN010000203.1:0-2773 GCA_964490195.1 uncultured Nitrosopumilaceae archaeon | reverse complement strand
GAAACAAATGATAGCAATCCAATAAAGCCAGATAAAACCAAAACAAAGTTTGATATAATTATTATTGGTGCGGGCCCTTCAGGATATACTGCAGGAATTTATTGTTCCAGAGCAGGTTATGACACTTTAATTTTATCAGGAATACTTCCAGGAGGCCAATTAGTAAATACCACAGAAGTTGAAAATTATCCCGGATTTGAAAATGGGATAATGGGTCCAGATTTAATGATAGATATGAGAAAGCAGTCTCAAAGAATGGGAACTACAATTATCGATGATGAAGCAGTAGATGTAGATTTTAGACGAAGCCCATTCAAAGTGTTAACAGCATCAGAAGAATATGAAGGACGTGCAGTTATTATTGCAACTGGTGCAAATCCAAGGAAAATGGGATTAGATGGAGAACAGACATTTGCAGGAAAAGGTGTTTCGTATTGTGCCACATGCGATGGGCCATTCTTTAGAAATCAAGAAATAGTTGTGGTTGGAGGAGGTGACTCTGCAATAGAAGAAGCAACATTTCTTACAAAATTTGCTACAACTGTTCACATTATACACAGAAGGGATGAATTACGTGCAAGCAAAGTAATGCAGGAACGTGTATTGAATAATGAAAAAATAAGAATTCATTGGGATTCAGCAGTAACAGATATCAAAGGAGATCAGAAAATGCAGCAAGTAATTTTAAAAAATCTAAAAACAAATGAAGAAACAGCAATTGATGCAGGAGGTCTTTTTGTTGCAATAGGCCACGAGCCAAATACAAAATTGTTCAAAGGTCAAATTGATTTAGATAATGAAGGATATGTTGTTTTAAAAAACAAAACCCACACAAATGTTGAAGGAGTTTTTGCAGCAGGGGATGTACACGACAGAAATTACAGACAGGCAGTTACTGCCGCAGGATTTGGATGTATGGCAGCAATTGACGTCGACAAATATCTTACAGAGAGTGCGGATAAGAAAGAATGAAAAATGCACGATGTAAAAAATGTCTAAAAAAATTTCATCAAAAAAATATTTTTACAATTCAGCAGTTCCAATATAGAAAAGTTCCAACATACAAGTGGTCTATAGATTTTTTTAAAAAATTAGAAATTGATGAATGGGATTCATTCTGCGAGGAGTGTATAAGGGAGCATTCTAAAGAATCTAAAGAAGAATGGGATAAATTAAAAGTTTAAAAAAATTTACAAGAAGAGAGCATACTATGAGTGAAAATACAGAGAATCTAAAAAAATCAATAAAAGAGCACAGTAAGAAACTAGCAAAATTAGGAACAGCGTTAGCAGAAATTAAGTTCAGTTACAAGGTAGAGGAAAAACCATCCAAAGAATACTGGGAGAAAAGAATTAATGAATTCAAAAAATATAATGAAAAATGTTTAGAATATTACAATCAAGTTCATGCAATGATGAATTTAATTAACAAAGAAGAATCTCAAATATTTCTTTTACATACAAGTAAATTTCGACAATTAGGAATAGAATTATTAGAAATTATGCAGAAAATTAAAGATAATCCATCAATTACAGATTCTAAAGATAAACAACAGAGTCAATGGAGCAGAGATATTAAAAATAAAATCACTGAACAAAGTAACAAATGTCTCAATCATGAAAGAGAAATGAACACATCATTTAGAGATTTTTATCAAAACCAATTAAAGAAAATATTAGAATAACATCTAATATGCTAAATCAGACATGTGTTTTGCATTCTTCAAAGAATTTTCGAATTCTTCTTCAGACAGAATATTTTGTGAAACATAAACACTCTTGAACTTTCGTCCATCATCAGCAAAAATTCCTACAACACATGCATCACCTTCGATAGAATATTTCTTCATACATGCATAAACTGCCGCAGACGATGGACTAATCAAGAGTTGATCTTTTTCAAACACTTCTTTTACTACTGAAAATGCTTCTTTGTTATCAACAGACACCCAATCATCCACCACATTTTCTCGTTTTAAAAATAAATCGGGTTTTGCAGACTCCTCAAAGTTTCTCCATCCCTGTATCAAATGATTTTGCTGGGGTTGACAACCTATTATCTTCACATCAGGGTTTTTTTCTTTAAGAAAAGTACCAACGCCAGTAATTGTTCCACCAGTACCAACGCCAGTAAAGAAATGGGTTATTTTGCCATCAGTTTGTTTCCAAATTTCAGGACCAGTTCCAACATAATGGCCCTTAAAATTTGCCTCATTTGCATACTGATTTGGAGAATAGTAGATGTCAGGTCTTGACGATGCAATGGATGTAGCTAACGCAATGCTTTGATCTGTTCCAGCTCCAACTTTAGGACATAAATCATCACTGGTCTCAAACACTTTAGCGCCAAGTTTTCTAATGATTTCCTTGGTTTCATTACTAGCTTTTTCAGGAATTACTATCTCAACTTTGTAACCCAATACGTTGGCAATGCCAGTTAATGCAATTCCAGTATTCCCAGAAGTTGGTTCAATGATTATGCTTTTTCCTTTTGTTAAAATTCCTCGTTCTTCACCATCCTTAATCATCCAATATGCTGCCCTGTCCTTAACAGAACCAAACGGGTTATGGCCTTCTAATTTAGCAAAATATTCAGTTTTATCATGAGAAAGAGAATTTAATTTTACAAGAGGAGTATTGCCCACACGACTCAAGACATCTGTATCAGTGACAGTAGTCATTATTCTGGTTATTTCACCTTTTTAATTTGAAATGTGATTACATTACCATCTTTGGATAAATCTAATAGTTCATGACCGTTTCTTGTTACCCAT
>CAZBBN010000202.1:0-2774 GCA_964490195.1 uncultured Nitrosopumilaceae archaeon | reverse complement strand
AGGAATTCATAAAGTCAATGCTTTAGAAAAATCACTAAGAAATGATGATGTTGAATCTGCAAAGAAAAATTTCCTTTCTGCAATGAATATCTTTAAAGAAATTTCAAGACAACTAACAAGAACTGATGCTGCCCCTCAAGCAGAGTTGGAATCTATAAAAACATCAGTTAAAGATCCATCCAATGACTTAAAAAGATTACAAAGTTATGTAAACAATCTAAAAACAATTGCTAAAAAATATGATTTAACAATTGATTTTTCTGAATTAGATCAATTATTTGCAAAAGCTAGACAGCAGATTAATGTTCATCAATTTGATTTAGCACTAGATTCTCTTCATGAAATTAAACAAATTGTAAATCATGTAAACTTGGAACTTCGTAAAGAAGCTGCAAAGCAAGAATCCCATCGAGCTAATGCTTATGCTCAAAAATATCTAGAACAGTTAGATAGATTAATTGAAAATGCCAAAAAACAGGGCGTATCTGATGAAATCATAAAAAAATTAGAAAATGCTAGAGAAAATCTATCTTCAGCAGATAATCCAAATGATATCATCAAAGAAATTAGAGAAATCATGTCAATAAAAAAACAATTTGAATTAACAAAAAATGATAGACTTGAATCTAGAGTGTTGCAAGTTGAAAAAACCATTTTCAGATTATCTCAAATAGATAGAGTAGATCAAGATAATTTGTCTCATGCTAGAGATACACTTCAAAGCATTAAACGTCATTTGTATGATGGTGAATTTGATATTGCCAATCAACTTTTGAGAGACTTGGCAAAACAATTAGAAGAAATGAAAAATCCTTGATGATGCTTATCATAAACTTCATATACATTTTCTAAACAGAATTGAACATGGCTTCTAAAACAATCACAATTGGAGTAGGTATCCCTATGATTGTTGTTGGTGCCTTGATGGCATGGTTATGGGCTCCACTAGAAGGAATTTTTCAAAATCAAGTAGAACTTGTTGGAAGCACAATTGGAATTTTAGGAGTAGTGTTCTTTATCTCCGGATTATTTTATACAAAAGAACCTGTCATGCATTAGAAACTCATTGAATAAATAATGAAGAAAATTACAATTGTTACTTGAAAGTAAGGTTATTTGAGATATTTACATCAGTTGAAGGAGAAGGAATTCTTTATGGAACAAAGACTCTATTTGTCAGACTTGCAGGATGTCCCTTCACTTGTTTTTATTGTGATACTAAAGAATCTCTTCCACTTGATTCTGGAACAGAATATACAATTGAAGAAGCAAATCGATTAATTGATACTAATCTAAAAAGTCAAACTTACAAAGTAAATTTTACTGGTGGTGATCCCTTGATCCAACACCAAGCAGTAGCATTACTTGCAAAACATATACAAGATAAAAAAATTCCTACATATCTTGAATCATCATGTTTTGATATTGATAGATTCAATCATGTTTTACCATTTATTGATATTATCAAAATTGAATTCAAAACAAAGGACTCTGATTTTGTAGACTCTGAACATTATGAAAAATTAATTGGTCATACGATGAAATGTCTTAAATCATCTATTGTAGCAAAAAAAACAACTTATATCAAAATTGTTGTTAGCTCTAAAACTAAGTTAGATGAATTTAAAGAATTGGTAAACCAAATTTTTGAAATTGTTTCTAAAGATGATATAGATGGATTCATCATTCAACCAACATATGGTATTTCTGAACCATCATTGGAACTTTTATTGAATTTGTATGATATAGTATATCCACATTATATTGATGTCAAAGTAGTTCCTCAATTACACAAATTCATTGGAGCTCCATAACATTAGCACCTGACTAAAAATCCAATTAGGTTCAAATACTAGAAAACTTCTGTGAAAATGTATATGGACAAAGAGCGTGTAAAAAAACTCGTAAGAGAGCTAATTATCGAAATTGGTGAGGATCCCACACGTGAGGGTTTACGAGAAACTCCAGATAGAATTGCAAGTATGTACAAAGAAATCTTTGACGGATATGACTCTGATTCAGAATTATCTGTACAATTTTCCGAAGATTCTGATGTAGTAATTGCTCGTAACATTCAATTTTATTCAATGTGTGAACATCATATGTTGCCATTTTTTGGAAAAATTCACATTGCTTATTCCCCAAATGGAAGGGTTTTTGGTATTTCAAAACTTGTAAGATTAGTTGAAAAATATTCAAAGAGACTCCAAATTCAGGAACGACTGACTAAGAATATTGCAGACGAATTATATGCTCAAGGCGTAAAAGGTGTTGTCGTTTTAGCTGATGCAGAACATCTCTGTATGAAAATGCGTGGTGTTAGAAACGATGCAACACTTTCCTCATCAGCATTTAGAGGAATTTATGAAAATAAAGAAGAAAAAGCAGGAATAATGACACTCATTAGAAAACGCACCACAGATCCTTCTTTCTAGCCTATACTGAAAAATTAAATAATCAACATTTTTGATGAACATTATGGGAGCAAATCCATATGTCCATATTCCAAAAGAATCTTGGCCTAGTTGGACATGGTATGCAATTGAGTTTGGCATTGTTATAGCAATTTCTATGTTAGTATCTAGAGAAATTACTAACTCTATTGAAAATCTTACTCCTGAAATACAAAATTATGTCTTCATGGGAATAGTTGGATTGATCTTCTTAGCTTGGTATGTTGGAATTAGAGGATTTATTCTAAAAAAGAAAATTCTTCGAAATAGATACTAGGATTATTTTAGATACTTTGTTTTGTCAGTGATTCCAGCTTTTTC
>CAZBBN010000201.1:0-2777 GCA_964490195.1 uncultured Nitrosopumilaceae archaeon | reverse complement strand
AGGTTCATCACATAGCACAAGTGTTTGATGGAACAGGAAAAGAACTTCTTGATAAATATGATGAAAGAGGAGTTTCAAGGGAATTAATCAAAGAATTAGGATTAGAAAATTCTATGGAACAAAGTTTAAAGGAATTAAGTGGAGGAGAGTTACAAAGAATTGCAGTAGCTGCTGCTGCATCAAAAGACACCGAATTTTATTTCTTTGATGAGCCATCATCATACAATGATGTTTTTCAAAGAACAGGAGTTGCTCGTGTAATTCAGAACTTGGCCAAAATTGGAAAGAGTGTGATGGTTGTAGAACATGATCTAACATTGCTTGATTTTCTTAGTGATTATATTGAAGTTCTATATGGGGAACCTGGTGCATATGGAATTGTTTCAACTATTCTATCTACAAAAATCGGAATTAATGTTTTTCTTGACGGTTATTTACCAAATGAAAATGTAAGATTTAGAGACAAGAAATTTTCTTTTGATGTATCATCATCTACTACAGACATATTTGAAGAAGGAAGTACAATTGTTACATATCCTAAATTAGTAAAAAAATATCCTACATTTTCAGTAACAATTGAAGCAGGGGAAGTAAGGAAAGGTGAAGTTCTAGGCATAATGGGAGCAAATGCTCTAGGAAAGACAACTATGATGAAGATGATTGCAGGAGTTGAAAATCCAGATTCAGGCAGCATTAATAAAAAAATCAAGATTGCATACAAACCTCAGTATCTTCAAAATGATATTGATGTAGAAGTCATATCAGTATTAGACAAAGCAAATGGTAATCCGGTAGAAGGAAGCATGGAAGAAGAGCAGATACTTGAACCATTAAAAATTAAAAAACTATACAATAAATCTATCAAAAATCTTTCTGGGGGTGAATTGCAAAAAGTTGCTGTTGCATCATGTTTATTACAAAAAGTAGATTTGTATGCATTGGATGAACCATCAGCATTTTTAGATGTGGAAGATAGGATTGCAGTTGCAAAATTTATTCAGAAATTTGTTCGTTCTTTTGGAAAATCAGCAATAATTATTGATCATGATTTACAGTTGATGGATTTAATTTCAGATTCAATAGTAATCTTTGAGGGAGAATCAGGAGTGTCAGGAAGAGCTACGACTCCAATGCGAAAGGCCGAAGCAATGAACAGATTTCTAAAATCCCTTGACATGTCATTTAGAAGGGATGAAAGAAGTCTTAGACCTCGTGTAAACAAATTAGAAAGTAGATTAGATAAAGATCAGAAAACATCTGGAAATTTCTATTACAAGCATTGACTCGAATGTTAAAAAAAGCACTTGAAAGTATCCTTTCTGAAAAAGAAAGTGAGGATTTAATCTCAGCATTTGATCAAGTTGGAGACATAATTATTGTAAGGATTCCAGATTCCTTGTTATCAAAGAAAAAAATCATCGGGGAAACTTTGCTAAATGAAGTTAAAATTGCTAGAAGTGTGTATTGCCAAGCATCAGATGTAGAAGGTGATTTTCGTACAAGGAATTTAGAGATACTAGCAGGAGAAGACAATACTGAAACAGAATACAAAGAATTTGGCTGCAAATTCATAGTCGATGTTGAAAAGGCATTTTTTTCACCTAGGCTCTCAACAGAAAGGGAAAGAATTGCAAATTTGATTCAAGATGGAGAGATAGTGACCAATATGTTTGCAGGAGTTGGAATGTTTTCAATAATGGCTACAAAAAAGAAAAAATGTACTGTTTATAGTTTAGATATCAATCCAGTTGCCTCAAAATTATGTGAAAAAAATATAGAATTAAACAAACTAGCAGGAAAAATCATATCAATTAATGGTGATGCATCCAAAATTATCAAAGAACAGTTAGAGAATAAATCAGATAGAACACTAATGTTATTGCCAGAAAGATCTGATGAATTTTTAGAATCTGCAATTAGTACAACCAAAAATGGAGGGATTATTCATTATTATTCACACATTCACGCAGATAAGAAATCAGAAGCTGGAAAACTTTCAGAAGAACATTATCTTCAAGTCACATCAGTTAAATCAGAAATTCTAAGTTCAAAAATTGTAAGAGCAGTAGGTCCAAGATATTATCAAACAGTTGTTGATGTGAAAATTTTCAAATAGTTAATCTTCAGATGTAATTGATGCAGGCGAAGATTTTGTTGTTGCCATAACATATCCAATCCATGCAATGACTCCAAGAATCCCCCCTGCAATCATCAACACAGATAATTGCAATACAATTGGACTCCATTCAGAAAGCATTAACAAATATGCATAAAGGAAAAATCCACCTATACAAAGCACAAAAATGGTTATGCCCATCCCTCTACGCTTATCCATGGCGGAGAACTTTTTGCGAGTTATTTATTGGTTTGAACTAATTTAATTCAATTGCCATAAGATATGCATCTTCGCCATCTCGATAATATGCGTTTAATTGTTGTCTAATTACAAATCCTAGTTTTTCATAGAGTCTTACAGCTTCATTATTACTACATCTTACTTCTAAATAGAATTCATCACATTTTCTTAATTTTACACCATTTACTGATTCTTCTACAAGTGCTCTTCCAATACCTTTTTTTCTATATTCATCAAGAACTGCAATGGAGACCACATGACCTTTTTTAACAAACCCCAATTTTTTAAAATTTGAGAATCCATATTCAGTTTTACACATAATATAGCCAACATGTTTTCCTCCAATTTCTGCAACAATAAACGCCTCAGGAAGTTCAGCAAGTAGGCTTTCATAGAAATAATCAGAGTAATGTTCCGGAAG
>CAZBBN010000200.1:0-2777 GCA_964490195.1 uncultured Nitrosopumilaceae archaeon | reverse complement strand
GGCATAGTTTTGATAGCAATCATCAAATTCAATTTCTCCTCCAATTGTAGGAATGCCTAAACAATTACCATATGCTGCAATTCCACTTACAGCATTTTTGAAAAGCCATCTTGCCTGTTGATCTTTTTCGATATTTCCAAAACGCAATCCATCAAAAATTGCAATAGGTCTTGTTCCAGCAGATAAAATATCTCTAATCACGCCACCAACACCAGTTGCAGCTCCTCCAAATGGTTCAACAGCAGATGGATGGTTATGACTTTCAATGTGTGCCGTTACAACATAACCACCACCGACATCTAAGACACCAGAATCATATCCTTTTTCATTAATTACTAGAGGTCCTGTCATGGGGAGCATTTTGAGATGTTTCTTGGATGATTTGTAAGAGCAATGCTCCGACCATTCTGCAGCTACAATTTGTAATTCAGTTGAAGTTGGGTTCCTACCAATTTTAGATTTTAATTCGGATAATTCATGAGTTTCTAAACTCAATTACTAACACCTATTTTTACTAAAAGTGATTCAAAAATCAGTGATGAAGGCTTGTTATCAACAGGATTAATTTCTGATTCAACTGCCCTTTCTGGATGAGGCATCATTCCAACAACATTTCCGCCCTCATTACATACTCCAGCAATTCTATCAGAAGAACCATTTACAACTTGACTGTATCTAAAAACAATCTGATTTTTTTTCTTTAATTGTTTTAAAATATCTGTATTTACATAGTATCGACCTTCGCCATTAGCAATTGGGATTGGAATTTTTTGATGTAGTTTAAACTGATTTGTAAATGGTGTTTTGTTATTTTCAACAATCAGATTTGTCCACTCACACATAAAATTAAGAGATTCATTTTTCAGTAAAACACCAGGCAATAACCCAGACTCTACTAGAATTTGAAATCCATTACACACACCTAAAATTGGAATGCCTTTTTCTGCCAATTTTTGGACATCCTTTATGATTGGACTATGAGCTGCAATAACTCCTGCCCGAAGCCGATCCCCATAAGAGAAGCCTCCTGGAAGAATCACAGCATCTATATTTTTTGGGAGAGATTTTTCATGCCAGAAATATTGAGCATCAAGATTAAACACATCAGTTAGTACATGATACATATCTCGATCACAATTACTTCCTGGAAAAACGATAACCCCAACTTTCACAATTGCTTTTAGATTCAGAGATATTTAATTTGAATTGAGTCAGAGAAAATTTTTATGTGAACAAATACCTTGATCGCCATGACTCAAGTCCGAGACATCATGCAGAAAAATGTAATTACTATAGAGTCTGACAAAACAGCACTAGACGCAGCAATCATTCTAAGAGAAAAAGAGATCAGTTTTCTTGTCATCACAGAAGCTAAAAAACCAGTAGGAGTCATTTCTGAAAGAGACATTGTAAGAAAGATTGCAGCTGAAGATCTTGTAGCATCATCAGTATCCTTAGAGGAAATCATGTCAAAAAAATTTAGATGGGTTTCTCCAAATTCCCCAATCGAGGATGCAGTTCAAAAAATGCTAAACAATGGCATTAGGCGATTAATAGTTCTTGAAAATGAAATATTAGTAGGTGTTGTAACTCAGACAAATTTAGCTGAATTTTTACGAAGCAAACTTTTGATAAATGGGACTATAGAGAAATTAGAGTCCGAGAAATCTTAAGCACTAAAAACATCTATTGTCACTTTACTTACCATTGGATTGTAAATTCGTAATTCATCACAAATTTCTTGCACCTTTGATTGGGCAGATTTTTTATCTTTTTCTTTGATGGTGAATTTTAGCATCTTTGCAGTTTTTATTTTAGAAACTGATTTGTGAGTTCCTTTGAGCACTAGATCATTTAGAATTGTATCTCCTTCAGGATCACTTATGCCAGGTTTATTTTCTATTGTTACGTGAACATCAAAAATTGCCATTAATAATTTGCAAATTAAAAGTGAGGTTAATCTATCTTCCGAAAAAATTTGTGCTTTTATACTTATTTTGAGATAGTTGTTAGGTATCCGGTTCTGAGGACTTGTATTGTCGCAGATATAACCAGCCCAGAATCGGTTACTTGGAATTCAAATTTTCTTTAACATACTGTGTGTATTTTCTGGAAAGATCAGACTGATATTGAGGATTAATTACAATTAATGATTTATTTTTCAAATCTTCTTTTGATTGATACATTTCTTTTTCAAAGATTCCCCTCTCATCTAAAGTAATGCAGATATCTTGCCATGAAATTACCTCTGTAGGATTTATGTTTGTAGTGGCATAATACACATACAGTAATCTTAGTTTGTTATATTCATCCAAAGTCACATCTTTGCCCAAAATGTAATTTCTTTTCAAAGTATGAAAATAGATCAAACCATTTTCAGTTAAAACATAATCAAAAAGTTTCGGATAATCATCAATCTCAATTGAATAAAATGGATTTTTTTATCAGAATGCATCTAATTAGAAATAGTGTTTATCTGTGATAATAATCATTTTTAGATTATATTTTATAGATCTTGAGTCTTTCACTTACTACCAAATTTAGAACATGAGAAAAGATGACAAATTTTGAGGCAGTCTTGATCATCTTTGCTTGAACACTTCAAAGTTTTTCAGTGTTTGGTGGATTCAATACAATGGTAATTCTACTAATGTAAATTATGCTTTGACTCACTATAAAAGTAAGTCATTTTTTTACCAGTCTTGTAGATATTGGAATTTATACCAGAATAATTTACAGTATTGCATAATGGCAAAAGGTAGAATGAGGTATTGGAA
>CAZBBN010000199.1:0-2806 GCA_964490195.1 uncultured Nitrosopumilaceae archaeon | reverse complement strand
ATGTGGACTAAACAGGTTCAATTGGGATGTATTCCATATTACATGTTTATTGTAAGAGATACAGGCGCTCAACATTATTTTGGTGTTCCTATAGTAAAGGCATATGAGATTTTCAAAAAAGCATATTCTTCAGTTAGTGGATTGGCAAGAACTGTTCGTGGACCAAGTATGTCAGCTACTCCAGGCAAGGTACACGTTATCGGAATCGCAAATCTAAATGATCAAAAAGTAATTGTTTTGAGATTTTTACAGGGTAGAAATCCTGATTGGGTACAAATACCATTTTTTGCAAAATATGATGAAAATGCAATTTGGTTAGATGATTTGAAGCCTGCACTCACTGACAAATTCTTCTTTGATGAGGAAATGAAAAGTTTCAAAGCAACGAATCCAATTGAAGATTATCCTGAATCTTAGAATTTACATGACAAACTTGACAAATCTATCTTACTAGATAACATTAGTAAACTAATTTACTAAAACTATCAAATTGAACTCAGATCAAGTGTTACAGTCTATTCAAGATGAAAATATATCTTTCATAGATTTTTGGTTTGTAGATATTTTTGGTGAACTTCATAATGTTGGAATGCCAAGCTATGCAATTGATAAAAATAATTTTGTAAATGGTCTTGAAAAATTAGACGCAAGTTCAATTGTTGGATTTAAATCTGTAAATAATTCTGATATGATTTTAATGCCTGATCCAAATTCATTTAAAATTCTTCCAGGTGATTATGATCCAGGCACTAGAAAGAATGCAAGAATTTTTTGTGATCTATATGATGGTAGTACTAGTAAAGAATCACGATATAATCGAGATTCTAGAGGAATCGCACATAAGGCATCAGAGAAACTTGGTCAGTTTGGTTTTACTCATACTAATTGGGGCCCTGAAATAGAATTTTTTATATTTGATGCTATCAATGTTTATCCCTCACCTTATGGTGCAACTCACTCTGGTGGTGGCTCTGGATATTCTATAGAATCTAAAGAATCACCTTGGGCAAAAGGAAATGTAAGTACTGCAATAGATATCAAAGAAGGATACTATCCAGCACAGCCAAAGGATACGCTAGAAGGTTTTAGAAAAGATGTGTGTGATGATTTGTATAATTATTTTGGAATAAAAATTGAGGCCGAACATCATGAAGTAGCAACTTCTGGCCAATGTGAGATCAATTTAGTTTATGATGAAATGATTACTACGGCAGATAATGTAATTGCAGTTAAAAATTTGGTAAAGGTTAAAGCTAAAAGAAAAAATAAAGTTGCAACGTTTATGCCCAAACCAATTTTTGGTGATAATGCATCAGCTATGCATACACATCAAAGTCTATGGAAGGAAAATTCGAATATAATGTATGATCAAGATGATGATGTAGCACAAATGAGTCAAACTGGAAGATATTATGTTGGCGGAATTTTAAATCATGCATCAGCTTTATGTGCAATCTCAAATCCTACCACAAATTCCTACAAACGTCTTGTTCCTGGATTTGAAGCACCTGTCAATGTTTGTTGGGGATTAGCAAATCGTTCTACTGCTATTAGAATTCCAATGTATAATAGAAATCAAGAAAAAAGTAAGAGAATTGAATATCGTGTACCTGATCCAACTGCAAATATCTATCTTTTAGAATCTGCATTATTATTAGCAGGATTAGATGGAATCAAAAATAAGACTGATCCTGGTGATCCTGTTAAAGAAAATGTATACAAACTTTCTTTAGAAAAGAAACGAGAATACAATATTGGATATTTACCAGTAACATTGAAAGACGCACTTGATTCTTTAGCAAGTGATTCAAATTTCTTGGAAGAAATTTTCACAAAAGACTTTCTTGATGCATACTCTGAACTAAAATACAAAGAATATTTCGCATTTGCACAAACTCCTACAGCTTGGGAAGTATCCATGTATGCAGATGCCTAACTGATACAAACCTACCAACATCAAATATCCATCATAAAAATAAGTAGAAGATTTTTAAAATCAAATTTAGGATATATTGGTAGAATTAGTCGTGGATTTTTTAGAAATCTTATAGAAAACTGCACCTATTCCAATAATTACTAATCCTACAAGTATAACTTCAATTTCAAATTGAAATCCCATGTAGATTGAAATTCCCAATCCAAATAATGGAAGAATTGGAAATTTACCAATATTTATAGGAACTTTGAATTTTCGTTCAATATCAGGTTCTGTATAACGTAAAACGATTACTGCCAAATTTACTGCAGCAAAAGTAATTACAATAGCAAAAACTGTAATGTTTGCAACAATCACAATATCTCCAATTAATGTAAAAGCCATTGAAATTATCAAAATCACAATAACTGCTATCCAAGGAGTTTTTGTTCTAAAATGAATTTTTCCTAATATTGAGGGGAATACTTTTTCTCTTGCCATTCCATAAAACATTCTAGAACCTGCAACAAGTGTTATCAAAACAGTGTTGGTTATAGCAAAAAGAGCAATTGATGAAAGTAAGATGTATGCTTCTGGGCCTAATCCTCTTTCAGCCACTAATGCTATTGGAGCAGTCGAAGTAGCAAGTTCCTCCCAATTTACTACTCGTACTACAGATAAAGAAACTAGAATGTATAATATCCCAGTTATTAAAACGGATAAAATTATTGCTCTGGGGATTGTTTTTTTAGGTTTTCTTACTTCTTCAGCAATATTAGCCATATCTTCAAATCCAATAAATGCAAAAAATATCAATACAAATGCAATAACAATTCCAGTAAATCCAGATGGACTTTCAAGATAATTTACAGGTTCTGGATTACTAAATGT
>CAZBBN010000198.1:0-2825 GCA_964490195.1 uncultured Nitrosopumilaceae archaeon | reverse complement strand
GATTAACAATAGTTTGATATTCATATTTTGAGCCAACAAAGATAGACATTGCAAGGGCACTGGCATTTAGTCGGATTGCATCTTCAATGGATACTGTAATGTCTTCTTGAGATAGGTCTTCACCAACAATACTAGAGCCGCCAGAGACTCTTAACACCATAGGAGTATCAGTTGTCGGCGAGACGCATGCCCTTTGAACACCTCTTGTAAGCATTAAAGAGTCACAATGTTTCAAGAGAGGTGCAATCACTTTTGTTGGATTCTCTAATTTTTCAGTAGGGCCAAGAAAATACCCATGATCTACTGCCAACATTAATGCACGATTATTTTGTGGTTTAATAATACTAGAAATTCTGTTTTTTAATCCCCAATCCATATCTCTTCGAATTTGGAATAATCGAAATACCTTTCTTAAGCCTTTCCTATTTAGTAATGATTATCTTCATTGCTTTCTCACCTGTGCGTGCATGATCAAATGCCTTTTGAGAATCATCGATAGAATAAGTATGAGTGATTAATTGTTTAACATCAATTTTTGAGGATTTGATTAGATCAAGTGCTTCTTTGGTATCTTTATCTGAAGCAGCATAACTAGTTACAAGAGTTATCTCTTTAGAGTATATTTTACTCATATCCAAATTTAGTTGAGCACCTTTTGATGGAACACCAAACATCATAACAGAACCTCCTTTTCGCACCATATCTATTGCATCCTCTAATGCTTTAAGACTGCTAGTAGCTACAATAGCCACATCGATTCCCCTACCTTCAGTACTATCCAAAATTTTTTGTTTTCGATTTTCATCCATGGAATTAATAGAATCAGTAATGTCAAATTTTTTTGCAAAATTCAATCTAAAATCATTAATATCAAAGCAGAAGATTTGTGAGAATTTTTTTACATGTGCCAACATAACATGCATCATTCCAGTAGGACCTACCCCAAAAATTGCAATCGAATCACCTGTTTGATAAGGAAATTTTGTCCATGCTCTAACACAACATGCCAATGGTTCAATCATTGCAGCTTCCTCAAAACTTATAGAATTAGAGATTTTTAAAATACCACCATGAGATACGTTCCATGCAGGTACAACATATTCTTCAGATAACCCACATGGCAAAAGATTTGTTTCGTAGTATTTTGGACACATTGTTTCATTTCCATGGTTGCATAAATGACAATCATAACAAGGAACATGATGATGTGTGAACACACGATCGCCTTTTTTAAATTCATTGACATCAGAACCAACACCCAAAATAACACCTGAGGGTTCATGACCTAAACGCATTGAGGGTTGACCGTATTGACCAAAAACTTTTTCCAAATCAGAGCCACATATTCCACAAGCATTCATCTGCACTAGAACATCACCGCTTCCTAAAGTGGGTCTATCTATTTCATCAACAGAGATTATAGATGGTTTTTTAACAGATGCAGTTTTCATGGCAAATCATCAGAGAATTGGATATAAGTAGATTGAACAATCACACACCAAGAATTTTTTTCAGCATGACTCTGTAATCAACTTCAGTTTTTTCACTTCCAGTTGCAGGTAATGCAAAAACTAAAGTAGATTTTTCTGCTCTTAGTGCTGTTAATTCATCATTAATCGGTTCAGTAATATCATCACTAACCAAAACAAGTCCAACATCAGAATCATCTGTCAATTTCTTTATTTCATCCAAAGCTTTTTGAGGAGTTTCAGAAATAATACCTGGAACGCCTGCCAATTGGAAACTAGTAACAAACGATTTGCTGCCAACAGTGAAGATTTTCACAGTTAAAATTTTTGTCCATTCTAATTTAACCCTTTTTGGCAGATAATAGATCAAGAAAGATTGATTTAGTTTAAAAAATCAATGAATTCATGACAGAAATCGACACTCAGAAGGATGTCTACTTATTCCTTCACGGAAGAATGGATCTTAAAGAAAAAGCAATGAACGCACTTACAACGAAGGGATTTTCAAGTGATAAAGTAATCATGGCATTACCAAATAAAGTTGGAAATGTCGGAGATTATATGGCAATGTTATGGATGCCACCAAATCCAGATCATGTAAAAATTCAAGAAATCACCAAAGTCGAAGAGGTAGAACCAGAAGGAATGATAGGACTTTGGAAAGGTGTTTCAAAAGAGGATATTGATACTATTCAGTTAGATTAATCAACTAAATCCAGCACCAAAATCAGTGCCTTTTTCTAAAATATCACCAGAATCTGAATTTTTTAATTTTCTATAAAGTAATGTTTCATAAACCAATTTCATTGATGCATCATCATCAAGACTAAAATCGTCTTTGATTAGATTTTTGTATTTTTCTAATTTTGTTTCATCTTGTTCATCAGGAGATATTCCATCATGAACCATTAAATTTGCAATCTTCTCAATTTCAGAATTTTGTTGTTCTTCATTCATAATTTTTAATACAATTTCTAGTTATTAACACATTCGAATAGTGAACTACCATCCAACAAGTACGGTGAATGAATCGCCTAAAAATTATGAATAATTACAAATCAGAGATTAATCCTGAAAGAAAATCAGTGAATTCATCATCAGAAAAAATGATTTTTTCAATTTTGTTTTCTTTTTGAGCTAATTGTGCAGAATCTAGATGATAACAAGTACTTTTTCCATTTAATTGGCCAAAATAAAAACCAGGACAAGAGCAATAACATCCATCAGGATCAATCCAGTGTTCTTCACCTTTTCCAACCACTGTCCAAATTTTTCTTTGACTAGGTTCAAAAATATGTAGTTTAACACGTTTTTCTGAAACTAGGACTTCAACTCTATCAGAGTCTTTACTCATAA
>CAZBBN010000197.1:0-2848 GCA_964490195.1 uncultured Nitrosopumilaceae archaeon | reverse complement strand
TGAGAGAAATACATGTCAAGAATACCTAAAACAAGAGATTTCAATAATAAAACCAAAGATAATTTGTATTTTAGGAAATACAGCATTTAATTCAATTTTAGGAGGCTCTGAAATAACAAAATTTAGAGGCAAAATAGTAAGAAAAGACAATCAGATGTATTTTCTCACCATTCATCCAGCAGCAACGATATACAATCAAGGACTAATTGATGTGTTAAAGGCAGATATTGTAAAACTATTTGATAACATAACAGACTTAAAAAAAGGAAAAGAAATTAACATAGACATCGAGTATGCTTCCTAGAGAATTTTATTACAAAGACACAGTAACAGTTGCAAGAAGCATTTTAGGAAAAAGAGTGATTAGAAAAATTAGAGGGACTGAGATATCAGGGATCATTACTGAGACAGAAGCATACAAACATACTGATGATCCTGCAAGTCATGCATTTGCTAAGCAGACAGATAGAAACAAAGCAATGTTTGGGGATGTAGGGCATGCCTATGTCTATTTTACATATGGAATGCACTATTGCTTTAATGTGGTTGCAAGACATCCAAAAATTAAAGCAGGTGCAGTTCTAATTCGTTCAATTGAGCCTGAGAAAGGAATTAACAAAATGCAAAAAAATAGAGGAATTACAAACTTGAAAAACCTTACTAACGGACCTGCAAAATTAACGCAGGCATTAGAAATAACAAAAGAGCATTACGGAGTAGATTTAACTAAAGATTCAAAATTATACATTACAGACGGAATAAAACATGGAAAGATATATGCATCTCCAAGAGTCGGAATAAAAAAAGCAACTGACAAGTTATGGAATTTTAAATTAAATACTGAAAAAATTTAGTCTTCATTGTTTTCATCCAAAGTCCACGGTGCAAATTTCCCAAGAATCCTCTGCCAATCCAATCTTAAAAGTAAAATTACTACAGAGGTCATCATAATTCCAAAAATTACAATTCCAATGTAAATAGGAGTGGCATCATTAATGTTTTCAAGAAAAGGTTCAACCAAAGACAATCCAAGATAATGAGAAATAAAAACTATAAAATAACTAAGAACGATTTTTCCAGTTAGAGTTGCAATAAAGAATCGTTTTGGATTATATTTTGCCAATCCTAATGGAACATACACTAAATCATCTGGGATTGGAGTTGCTGCTGCAAAAAAAGCAGCGCCCGCACCATACCTCTTAACTAATCTCTCAAAAGGACGCATTCTTTTTCTAGTTTTTTCATTGATAATTTTTCTTCCACCATAACTGACATAGAAGATAATTTGTTTTGCAACTGTGGCAGTTACTGCAGACAATAGTGCTAAAATATGGAGATCAAATTGATCTCCTACTGCCATCGTAGCAAGCAGTAAAAATCCAGGTAATGGAATAAAGGGAACAAGAGATCCAAAGAAATTGACTAGTGATAAACTTAGATAACCTAATCCAGGAGCAAATGGAAACAGGTCAACAAAATCCACAAATCAAACTGTTTTTAGGGTTTATTTAATCAAAAGGAATGCTTTCCGTGGCTTTATTGGTCATTTTTGAGAATAAAATGAAAGAAAATTGGACTAACTACTTATTTTTCACATTAAGGAGCAATCAATTGTATTTTGCCATACATTTTGGCACCAATCAACACTGTCTTTCAGACCATTCTTACAACGATGATTCCATAGTACAATGGCATCATGGTGTCAAACATCATAAATTCATAATTTAACAACTAAAGATTTTTTTAAAGATTGCTAACATATGACTTTGGTCTTGCCAGGTTCAGATTGTCCAGCACCTATGCTTGGGGCGGCGTAAGGTCCTCAACGCGTATCACACTTTTTCCATGAAATATTATCTCAACTACACCTACCTTCTCAAACAGATACAGCATCCTTTGTGCAGTAATCCTAGTTCCCATGCTTCTCCTTGCAAGAATCTCAAGCAGTGAGTACACCATCAGAGATATGATGCTGACAAATACAAGCGAGCATATCCTTTCATCTTTGTGCAGAAATACCGGCCTTACTGCTATCTCGTTTTTCATGTTTCGGATTCGCGACTCTACTATGTACCTTGACCTGTAGGACTCGAACATCTTTTTTGCATCCCAGGGCAGCGTGGTGGACAGGATGTACTTGCCATCAAGGAGTCTGTCCAGATTTTTAGCATCCTGATCAACAAAACAAGAGAATTGTAATCTGTCCTTGTGTAGGGTTAGTTTGGTTTTAAAGAGATATCCAAATTTTAGCGACAGTGCATCGTCTATCTTTTTTCTTGCATACTCTTCTTTTTTGTACAGCCTTGAGTTCAGTCTTGACTGAATCACTTTTGGTTTCGTCTCTATCTTTTTGATTCCCTTCCCTTTTTTTCTTGTCATGCTTTGACTTTTTCTTTCCATGAATGATGATGGCCCTTGCATCCATCTTCCTTGAGTTGTGCGAAAATGATACTGCAGTCTCGCAAAAATCATACTCTTCGTTTAGTGGCTGGAATTTTTCTTGCAGGATTGATGCAACATGCATCTTTGTCTTGTGCGTCATCTTTGCGCCAATAAAGTTCAGGTTGTAGTCACGCAGCAAGAATGCAACCTGGCCGGATATTGTGGTTCTGTCCCCTACCATGATCATCTTTTCTGGCTTTAGTCTTTCTTTGATCTTGATGATATTCTGGACTGACATCACAGGGTTTGGAGTATTTCCTTTATGGATTGTACGAATCCATATTCTGCATTAAGCAAATCAAATATTTTGTTTGCACTTTTTACGACCTAAAACAACTCTCTCCAGACACAGCATATGATAAGATTATCCATGTGAATTGTTTTTATACATTTCTTGTATTTTTGA
>CAZBBN010000196.1:0-2879 GCA_964490195.1 uncultured Nitrosopumilaceae archaeon | reverse complement strand
TCATCTGCAGTTGCACCACCACCAACATCTGCAGGATTACCATTATGAATAGGAACAGTTGGTGGGAAACGATCCTTTATTTTTTTGAGAATTTTTGGGGATAACTTTCCTATTGTAAGACCAAATCTTTCTAATTGATCAATTCCACCAATCATGGGACCAGCGCCATTACTAGTCATAGCAACACGATTGCCCTTTGCAGGGGGTTGCCATGCCAGTGCCTTTAAGACTCCAACTAGTTCCTGATAACTATCAACTGAAATAATTCCTGCTTGTTTGAATGCACCCATAATCATTGCATTCGAACCGCCAAGAGAACCTGTATGTGATGCAGCTTGTTTTGCACCTGCAGCAGTTCTTCCACTCTTCCAAATTATGATTGGTTTCTTTTTCTCTTTCATTACACGTTTGGCAGTATTGATGAATTTTCTACCATCACCAAATCCTTCAACGTATAATCCAATTACTTTTGTTTGAGGATCATTTGCGGCATACCATATCATGTCTGCTTCATCAACATCAGAACGATTACCAAAACTGATCATTTTTGATAAACCAAACACATCAGCACTTTCTAACATACTAATCCCCATGGTTCCACTTTGTGAGAAAAATGCAACATTTCCTAATTTTGAACGTATCATTCTTTCTTGTCCTTGGAATGCACAATCAAGTCTATTTGCTGCATTGAACATTCCAATACAATTAGGACCAATTACACGGATTTTGTGTTTTAGGGATAATTCTTTTACTTCAGCTTCCATTGCAGCTCTGTCACCACCAAGCTCTTTACCTCCACCTGAAACGATTACAACATTATGAATTCCTTTCTTTGCACAAGTCTTCATAATTGGTCCGCATGCTGAAAGATCAATACAAACAACAACCAGATCAACATTTTCAGTAATTGCATCTAATGATGGATAACATTTGATTCCAAGAATTGATTCTTGTTTAGGATTAATTGGATATACTTTACCTTTGTAATCTTGTTTTCCAAGTGCATTTAATACTGAATTACCAATCTTTCCAGGTGTTGCAGATGCGCCAACTAGTGCAACTGACTTTGGAGTAAAGAATAACTCCATTGATGTAATGTTTGGTTTTGCTTTTGATATTGAATTCTTTTTTAATTCATCATTCAGAATAATTTTTGCATCAACTACAAAGTGTGATTTTGGATAAACAACTACTGGATTAAAGTCAATGCTGTTAATGTAATCGGCATTTTCTACGCCTAATTTTCCAATTTGAACTAACATTTTTGCTACCATGTTAATATCAATTGGTTCACTTCCTCTGAAACCTTTGAGAAGTTTGGAACCTTTGAGTTCGTTTAACATAGATTTTGCATCAGATGTTGTGATTGGTAGCATTCTAAATGCAACATCTTTGAAGACTTCGGTCATTACTCCTCCTAATCCAGCCATAATCATTGGGCCAAATTGCGGATCATTTTGAATACCTACAATTAGTTCAACACCTTTTGGAACCATCTTTTCCAAAAGAATTCCTTTAACATCAACTCCTTTCTTTTTAGAAAGACGGCCATACATGTCATTGAATGTCTTTTTTACATCATTGACATTATCAATTCCAACTTTAACTCCACCAACATCAGTCTTGTGTAAGATTTGTGGTGAGACCACCTTCATAACAAGTGGAAAACCAATTTTCTTTGCTTGTTTTGCAGCCTCTTCAGCAGAAGTGGCAAGGGCAAAAGGGGGAACTTTAACACCATAATTTTTTAGAATATTTTTTGATAATTCTTCAGTGATGACTTTGTGATCGGTTTGAATTGTATCATCAAAAATTTTCTTCACTGCAGACATCGTTCGATCGATGAAATCAAATCTAAGTATATTAAACTTTGGTCAAAGGTTGAATGATGATTTGAAATTGCTGTAAAAATTATTCATATTTGATTTTACAATTGAAATATCTTCAACAATGTCTGAGCGAATTTTTTGTGGATCAATATATGAAATTTTTTTGAGTTTTTGTTCCGCATTATCAAGCCAAAGATTTACCATCATCTCATTTACCTCCAAATGAAATTGTAATCCAATTGCACTTTTGTACTGAAACGCCTGATTAGGATAATACTCAGATGAGGCTAATCTAACAGCATCTTCAGGCAAATCAAAGGTATCGCCATGCCAATGAAATACAGTGAATGGATTTCTGAATCCTTTGAAAAGAGGAGAATTAGTGCTAATTTTCAAATCACTATAAAACCCAATTTCTTTTCTTGATCCACTGTATACTTTGGCTCCAAATGTTTTTGCAATTAACTGTGAACCCAAACAAATTCCAAGGACAGGAGTATTCTTTTGAACAGATTTTTTGATTAGTTGTTCTTCTTCTTGAAGATAGGGCAAATCATCATTTGCACTTTCAGGTGCACCTAAAATAACAACTAGTGAAAAATCTTTGTCGGGAAGTTTTTCATGTTTTGCATTTATAGATGTAATATCAAACCCATCTTTTTGTAAAAGTTCACCCAAGTATCCTGAACCTTCAATTCTAGTATTTTGTACAAGTAGAACATCAGACATATTTTTGATTAACAAAAGTGCTTAATATGTCAAAACAAGTTAGATAGCATGCTAGTTTCTGAACAAGAAATCATAGAGTTGAAAAATTTTATTGTTCAATTAAACTCAAAGAAAAGCAGTGTAGTTGTTGAAGGAAAAAGAGATTGTAATGCATTAAGAAAACTAGGTTATTCTGGGAGAATTTTAGAATTTCACAAATTTAAAGGAATAATTGACTTTACTGATTATGCTGCAAAATATGAGAGCATCATAATTCTTTTTGATAGAGATAGAAAAGGAAAATACCTCACAGGTAAAACAATTCAGTTGTTAGAAAGAAGG
>CAZBBN010000195.1:0-2890 GCA_964490195.1 uncultured Nitrosopumilaceae archaeon | reverse complement strand
AAATGGAATAGATTCAAAAAATTTGCAAGAGGCCAAATCAAACAACGAACATGCTGCAATAAGAAATGTAGGATTTACAATTGAAACAAAACCAGATTATTGTAAAAAAGAACATGTAGATTTAATGCTAAACTATGGAATTACAAGAATAGAGATTGGAGTACAATCACTACAAGAACGTGTTTATGAAATAGTAAACAGAGGACACAATTACAATGATGTGGTAGAATCATTTCAGATTTCAAAAGATGCAGGCTACAAAATTGTAGCACATATGATGCCAGGATTACCCACAATGACTCCAGAAGGAGATATAGATGATTTCAAAAAACTATTTGCAGATTCACAACTGCGTCCAGATATGCTGAAAATTTATCCATCACTAGTTATTGAAAACACACCACTCTATGAAGAATACAAGCAAGGAAAATACACTCCGTATTCAGAGGAAGATATGATTAAAGTTTTAACAGAAGTTAAAAAAAATGTTCCAAAATGGGTCAGAATCATGAGAATACAAAGAGAGATTTCGCCAAAAGAGATCATTGCAGGACCAAAATCAGGCAACCTAAGACAGATTGTTCACCAAAATTTAGCCAATCAGGGACTTGAATGCAAATGTATCAGATGTAGAGAAGCAGGACTATCCAACAAAAAATCAGACCCAAACGATGTGAAATTAAAGAGAATTGATTATGATTCATCAGGAGGGAAAGAAGTCTTCTTGTCTTATGAGGACAAAAACGAGTCAATTTATGGATTTTTGAGATTAAGAAAGCCAAGCAATGATGCCCACAGAGACGAAGTAGACAAGGAGAGCTGCATCGTTAGAGAAATTCACATATATGGAAAATCATTGAAGCTTGGAGAAAAAGAAGAAAACGAAATACAGCATTCAGGACTGGGGAAAAATCTGATGAAAGAAGCTGAGAAAATAGCCAAAGAAGAGTTTGATGCAAAGAGAATTCTAGTAATCAGTGCAGTTGGTACAAGAGAATATTATCAAAAATTAGGGTATTCGTTATATGGGCCATACATGTCCAAGACATTAAACTAGTGAAAAGAAATGTCAGAGCAAGAAATTATTGGGAAAGGAACATGGATAGACAAGCTAGCTTCGGAATTACTTGAACGTGAAAAATCTCTTGGAAGAAATTTAGACATCTTAAGAGTAGAAAGTGGTCTTGGTGCATCAGGAGTACCACACATTGGAAGTTTAGGTGATGCAGTAAGAGCATACGGTGTTAAACTAGCGTTAGAGAATTTTGGTTACAAATCAGATTTAATTGCATATTCAGATGACCTTGATGGTTTACGAAAAATACCAGAAGGATTCCCAGATTCTTTAGAAGAGCATTTAGCAAAACCAGTATCGTTAATTCCTGATCCTTATGGATGTCATAACTCATATGGAATGCATATGAGCAGTATTCTTTTAGATGGGTTAGATAAAGTTGGAATAAAATATGAATTTAGAAGAGCAGTTGATACTTACAAGAATGGATTACTGCAAGAACAAATTCATACAATCCTGCAAAATAGTGCAAAGATTGGAGATAAAATTTCAGAGCTTGTAGGACAAGAAAAATATCAAAAATACCTCCCATACTTTCCAGTTTGTGCAAATTGTAATCGTCTCTATACTGCAGAAGCTACAGAATACATTGCAGATGAAAAGAAAGTAAAGTACAGATGCCATGATGCAGAAATTGGCTCAAAGATGATCAAAGGATGTGGTCACGAAGGAGAAGCAGACATTACAAAAGATCTTGGAAAATTAGCCTGGAAAGTAGAGTTTGCTGCAAGATGGGCAGCATTTGATATTAGGTTTGAAGCATATGGGAAAGACATAATGGATTCAGTAAAGGTAAATGATTGGGTTGCAGATGAAATTTTAGAATTTCCACATCCTCACCACGTAAAATATGAAATGTTCTTAGACAAAGGAGGAAAGAAAATTTCAAAATCGCTTGGAAACGTAATTACTGCACAAAAGTGGTTAGAATTTGGCAGTCCAAAATCAATTCTGTTATTATTATACAAGAGAATTACAGGTGCACGAGAATTAGGATTTGAAGACATACCATCCCTAATGACGGAATACGACGAATTAGAAGACATTTACTTTGGACGAATCAAAGTAGACAATCAAGCAAAACTAACAAAGTCAAAAGGACTCTACGAATATGTAAACCTCCTAAACCCCCCAAAACAATCAAGCACGCATGTTAACTATAGACTACTAGTAGAACTAGCAAAAATATTCAAAGAAAACAGAGGGGAAAGAGTTATGAAAAAATTACTAGATTATGGAGTTATAAAAAATCCCGAGCCCGAAGTTGAAAAACTCATTGAGATTGCAGGCAACTATTCAGATGAATTTGATGAAAAGGAAAAAATACAGGTGAATTTAGATGATTCTTCTAAAAAAGCATTAATGATTCTGGTTGATGCATTGGGTGCAGAAGAAGAACCAGAAGACATTCAAAATACAATATACCAAATTGCAAAATCAAATGATGTACAACCAAAAGATTTCTTTAAAATATTATACCAGATAATTCTTGGAACATCAAGAGGACCAAAAATAGGTCCATTCATTTCAGATATTGGAAGAAAGCAAGTTGCAAAAACACTTTCAGAGTATGTTTAGTTATGGTACACGGGGAGCATAACAGAACAAGAAACAATGGAGGATTTTCCATGATAATTTTTGGATCCTTACTGTTATTTCTTGCACCAAACATTTATCCTAAAATGCCTGAATTAGGTACAATAGCCTTGTTTGGAGGAATCGCCATTGGTGGAATAGGGTTTTATCTAAAATTTTTCAGAAATCGTGCAAAAAAAGACTAAAGAAACGTTCATCTTTTGGAAAAAATGAATGAGT
>CAZBBN010000194.1:0-2893 GCA_964490195.1 uncultured Nitrosopumilaceae archaeon | reverse complement strand
ACAATTCAAATTTCATTCCTATTGAAAATTCCAATTTAATGGAACAACTACAGGTTTATTTTTAGGATTTTTAACATTACTAGGATGATATTCGTCTTTAGAATCTATCAAAGGTTTTGGAGAATCTTTTGAAAAATTACTTTTCCATCCAGGTGGAATTTTAATTCTTTTAGCTCCTGGTTGGTAATCCCAAACTCCTTTACCTTGTTCTGGTGTGGTCGCAGAAGGTGGTTTAGGATTAATAATCTGATTTGGATGGATATTTAATTCTCTAGCAACATTGCTTCCAGGTTCTGCATGTAAAACTGTTAATATATCAGGACTAACCTTTATAATCCTACTAGTTACTTCGGGCATTCCAGGAAGTAAACTATACGTAACATCAGTACCAACTTGGTAAAAAGACTGAAAATTCGGAGATTGAGATATTTTACATAACCAATTCATATGATATATTTTAAATTATTTTACTTTTTATCCTGTTTTTAATTTTTCGCGGAAATTAAAAATCAACTTAATCTCTTTATAACAAAGATTATAAAAAAGCATGGTTCCACAAAAATGATAATGATTTAAAAAAACAACAAGCACGAGATCTAAAAAAAATAAAAATGTGCATTGAAAAGAATATTAAGATTTTGATCATACCCTATTGGGAGGCAAATTCTGATAAACTTCTGTCTGAATTCATCCTGTCGCAACTAAAAATATTTGGAATTAATCCTAATTCCCAAATAAATTGGAATGACTTCAAAGACTATTCATCACTACTGAAAGCATCTCAAAAAATAATAAAGAACAAACAAGGAAAATTAATAAACTACAAACATGACGGAAAAAGAATAAAATTAACAATAGAATGCCAACTCGGACATCAATGGGAAACTTCCACATATTGCATAATCAAGCAAAATAGATGGTGTCAAAAATGTATAAATAAAAAATATAATTATGCATCTATAATGAAAACATATCAGGACAACAAAAACATAAGACAAACAGCCAAAATAGAAAAATGTCCAGAATATGCCGTGCGATACATAGTTAGAAAACAGAAAAGTATATACAAATCTATTTCCTAAATACAAAAATAGGTTCTGTATGATACATAGACTCACCATCACGACGATGGTACTCACTGTTTGCGAGACGCATCTGGTAAGTCTTCACCAACTCCAAACTTAATGATTTACACATTTCACACAAATCGGTGGCTATAGGAGCATGTTTGTAATCCTTCACATTAAAAATAATATATCCGTTATTTTTAACCACTCGCTGGGATTCACGAAGCAACACAAACAAAAAATTATCACGCCACTCAGAATAAGCAGGATGACGCAAATAAGACTGATTGGGATCATTGGAATATTGCTCTGTACCCCAATAAGGAGGTGATGTAAATACTAAAGAATACAAATCGGATGATAAATCTAACATTACATCTTCGGCACACCCCAAATCAAACTTAAATCCAAAATTCCATTCTCGATTACCGAATGAATCGTATTGCTTCGAAAAAAATGAAGCCATTTTCATCCCACCAACAGCAGTCCGACCATCTGGATCAATACCGTGATACTGAAGATTCCTGTTAGTAGAAATACATCCAGCAAGCCTCCCGCTATAACCAGCACAAGGATCTAAAATTTTATCACCTTCAGAACAATATGTATTGTATATAAATTTCGAAATGGCTGGCTTAAAGTTAACCACGCTCCTGACCCCATTTCTCGTACGCAAGATACGACGTAATCCTGATGGATCTGGTTTTTTATTTAGTTCCATCCATCGATTAATAGCATCTCGGAATAGGTCATCATTTGTGAATTGATCATAAGCAGTTCTATAATTGGTTAAACATTTAACTTTGACCATATGTGGATGAAAATGATTAGCTAATGATAATCCTACAGTATTTGTTTGTAAATGATCATTTTTTAAAAGTGGAGATTTAGTATTAGATATTTTGTTCATTTCTTTTAATAATTGAGTAGAAGATAAATGATTATGAGGATATCCTTTTCTTCTGTAATATTCCATAATGACATCAACAACTTTGTGTTTATCTTCTTCGTTACCTTCTTGATATATTTTTAGAAGAGATTTTGCATCAAAATCATTTGACCAGTATGAAAGAGCACCTTCACGTAAGATTTTGGATTTAGTTTGTCCAAATAATTTGGACTTATAGGTTAATTGTTCATTTTCTTTGTCAGATAATCTAAGCAGGCATGTATTAGTTTTCATGGTTTTATTTTGGATCATATGATGTTTTTTCCCAATTGATAATAATGGATGAATATTTAGAACACAATTTTCTATATTCATATTTCCCAATCATTTCTATTTTTTCTTCAGGATACTGTCAATTCATCCTCCCCTCTTGTAGGGGAGGATGAATTGACAAACAAAACCAAAAGAGGACTTTGTAA
Source organism: uncultured Nitrosopumilaceae archaeon (assembly GCA_964490195.1). GTDB lineage: Archaea > Thermoproteota > Nitrososphaeria > Nitrososphaerales > Nitrosopumilaceae > Nitrosopumilus. The sequence goes on along the minus strand of CAZBBN010000194.1, from coordinate 458 downwards.
TTTTTTTCTTGTATAATATTATACAATATGATTAACATTAAAGCATTCAAATATAGATTGTATCCCACTAAAAAACAACAAAAAAGTCTTGAAGAAACCCTGTACATTTGTAGAACACTATATAATCACGGTTTACAGCACAGAATTAAATCATATAAAGAAAGCAGAACTAGTCTATCTTACGCTAATCAAAATGATATTCTCTTAAAAAATAAACATGAATTTGAACTCAATGTTCATTCTCAAGTTTTACAAAATACACTTAAAAGACTTGAGACATCTTTCGCTAACTTCTTTAGAAAAATCAAAGAGAAAAAAGCAGGAAAGAAGATCAAAGCAGGGTTCCCTCGTTTCAAGGGAAGAAACAGATATAACTCCTTTTGTTATCCTCAATCTGGATTTAGACTTACAAACAACAAGAGAATTACATTAAGTAAAATAGGTGATGTAAAACTCAA
>CAZBBN010000193.1:0-2983 GCA_964490195.1 uncultured Nitrosopumilaceae archaeon | reverse complement strand
CCAGAATTAACACCATATTTTTTGTTGGAGAATTAATTTTGATATATACTTAAATGACGTTTTGATAAATCCCAGATATGAGTTCAGAACTTAGACTTAAAAAATTACGTGGATCTGGAGGCTACATTATGGCTACCGTTACGGATGAACAACAAATGAAAGGTAACCTAGGCGGTCCAGATCTATTTTTGGCACCAATTGGAAGACTAGACACTGAAAAAATTACTAAACATTTTTGCAATACTTGTGAAAAAGAATTTGAAGGTTCTCCAAAAATAGAATTTGAAAATCCTAATGAAGAAGTTGCAGAAAATCTCATTCTATATGAAAAAGGACAATACATTTGCAATTCATGTAATGCATCTATTGCAGAATACAGAGAATTCAGAAAACAAGATGAAGCAGGAGATGTGGGAGTTGCAAGACCATTAGAACCTGCAATTGAAAGTACGCCACAACAAGTTGTAGAACCTGCAGTACAAACTCCACAGGAAACAGTCACTCAACCAGGACCAACAACATCTGTTAGTTCAATTGAAGGAAGAGGAGTATATGATGAAAACGCAAATAAGATCGGAACTGCAAAACAAGTAGGAATTGATTCTACGCAATCAATGGTTCTAGTAATTACTAAAAATGATGGTGCTGAAGGCAATATCCCATGGAGCAATATCAAAAAGGTTGGAGAAGTTATTTTTTTAGGAAATCCAGAAGAGGTAGCTCAGCTTGGAAAATGCTCTAATTGCGGATTTGGAAATAAGGAAGGTTCCAAGTTCTGTGAAGAATGTGGAACCAAGCTCTAGTTAGCGAATTTAATCAATGATACTAAGGTGATAATGTAATTGGCAAAAAAATCCATTTCTAAAGGAATTATCAAAGATATTGTAATTGTAGGCGTTGGTGTTTTAGTTATTTGGATAGGATTACAAGTGGCTTTTGGAACACAAAATCCATTTTATGTAGTTGCAAGTGGAAGCATGATTCCCGTTTTACAAGTATATGATGTACTAGTAGTTCAAGGACATGAACCTTTTGAAGATATTGAAATAGGAGACATCATTGTGTTTAATCGACCATCTGATCACAATCGAGTAATTGTACACAGAGTTGCATCAATTATTGACGATGATCCTAAAACAATTAGAACCAAGGGAGACGCAAATCCGGCATCTATTCCTGGAACAGATTTTCCAATTACTGAAGAAGAATACATAGGAAAAGTAGCATATACGATTCCACAAGTTGGATATATCACACAGTTGCTAAAACCACCAGTCAATTATATCATAATTGTAGTTGTCATAGGCATCATGGTTGTAAAACAGATGGCAAAGAAGAAAAATGAAAAAGAACTTGCATTCACCGATCCTCTAAATTCAGAAAATCCAGATACTATTGAAGGACTGTCGGACATTAAAATAGAGAAGGACTCTGAATATTCAGAACATGTTGAGACATCAGAAGACATAGAAAAAAAATTAGAAGGCATAGAAGAATCTGTTGAAGAACGAAGCTCAGATGAGAAAAAGAAAGAATAAATTAAATTCGTTAAAATTCAGGCAAACAGGTTCACATATGCTCGAGATTCAAGAAATAGATCGTCCTGTTTGCTTGGTAGTAGTATTACGTCAAATTTACTAAAAAAGGATCCTCAGAAATTATCAGTTTCAAGAGTAGAATCATTTATGAGTTAGTAAAAAACGTCACAGATTTGAATATGCATAGATGTAAATCTGAATTAAAATTATTCTAGAGAACAGACTCTTTTGTTTTAAAGACTTGTTTAAAGTATTCAGATGGTTCATTTGGTTCTTCAATATCATTTTTAATTCCTGCCAGATTCTTTGCTAGATTCTTTTTGTAACCTACTTGCATCTGTCTTTGAATTTGGATTCTTTGTGCTTGAGGAGAACCTGCACCATGCATGGACTCTGTAAGATATCCAACTGCATTTCTGCCAAGAGTCATATTTTCAATTAATCTCAATATTCTCATTCTATTTTCAACATCAACACCTTTTCTTCCTACTAGGTATTTTTTGAGTAATGGTCCTGCTTCTGGATGCCTAAAGTCTTTTTCAGATGGAAGTGTTACTACTAGTCCGCCTGCAATATCTTGTGCAAGTCGACTTATTTCATAAGGGAACCTAGTTACATTATGCTTGCAAACTTGTGCAAGCATATCATCATTTAGGTACACCCCAGATTTCATTTTCTGTCCTTGGTGTGATGACGCAATTCCTGCAGCAAAGATTGTTTCATTTAGATGAGTCATTTCGATAATTTTGTCTTTGATATGAGATACTTTTGGAACTCCATTGTAATCCGCAATTGTTGCTGCTGCTCCAATTAACACATCTCCAAGTCCTGTTTTGCAGACATAACTACGTCTATGATAACAAGTAAATCGTTCAATTAGCATGGATGCAAATTCATATTCGCCATTCATGAAAACTTTATCCCATGGAATAAACACTCTATCTAAAATCATCAATGCTTCTTGTCCGCCAAATTTTGCATTACCATCATCAATATCTCCTTCTTCCATGCTTCTAGTGTCACAAGACTGTCTACCATAGATGTAAGTAACACCTTTTGCATCTGCTGGAATAGCTCCAACTATTGCCCAATCTTTATCATTTTCTGTGAGTCTAACTGTAGGCATCAAAATTATCCAATGGGAGTTAATGCAGCCAGTTTGGTGAGCTTTTGCTCCAGAGACATAGACTCCTTTATCATCACTATCTACAATTCTTGTAAACAAATCTGGATCGTCTTGTTCTGCTGGTCCTTTACTTCTATCACCTTTGGGATCAGTCATTGCACCACCGATTACAAGATTTTCTTTTTGAACCATCTTGACAAATTCTAAAAATCTTTTATGATATTCTGTTCCATGTTTTTCATCAATTTCAAATGTAGTAGAGTGTAAAGAATTCAATGCATCCATTCCTACACATCTTTGGAAACAGGTTCCAGTATTT
>CAZBBN010000192.1:0-2986 GCA_964490195.1 uncultured Nitrosopumilaceae archaeon | reverse complement strand
GTAGATAACATTGGAGTTTATGATCCAGATAACAAAAATCTGATACAAGTTTCAATTCCAACTGAATCATCATTTGTTCAATTTATGACATCAGATGGGAATGATAATGTGTGGTTTGTCGAACAACAATCAAACAAGATTGGAACAGTGAAAATTACAGAAATTCCTGTAATTTTGTCACAAATACAAAATAATAACTTTGAATTAAAATATACAGAGATTGCATCACCATTAATTGCATTAGGAATTATTGCAACATCATTATTTTATGTGAAAAGCATACAGGATAAAAGAAGATTAAATTCTTTGATTAATTCTTAGATAATAGACCAGCTGATTTTATTCCCATAGTTCCAGCAAATAAGCCAATTGCCAACAAAACAATTGTTCCTGCAGGAGTAATATCAAATATGTAAGAGAGTACAATACCCACAACTACAGAAAAAATAGAAAAACTCATAGAGATTATTGCAGTTTGTTTGAAACCCTTACCATACATAATTGCAGTAACATTAGGAATTACAAACAAAGCTGAAATTAGCAAAACACCTACTAGTTGGATTGATGTAACTACGGTTATCCCAGCCATAAACACGATCAAATAGTTTATTTTTTCTACAGGGATACCACTAACTTTAGCTTGTTCCTCATTGAAAGTAGAATAAAGGATTTGTCGGTACAGGGATAAAATCACTATTAGAATTATTCCAGTTAGTAATAAAATCAGAATAGTGTCATCCACACTAACGAGAAGAATACTTCCAAACAGAAAACTAAAGATATCAATCGTAAAACCCCCAGATAATCCAATAATTACTAGTCCAACTGCTATTCCTGAGGATAAAAGTACTGCAATTGACGCATCACCTGATATGTTGTATCTATCTTTAATTTTTGTAATGATGATTGCACTAGTTATTGAAACACCATATGCCGTCCATATTGGATAAACACCAGCTAACAAACCCAATGCAATTCCGCCAAATGATGAATGTGCAATTGCATCACCAAACAAGGAATAGCGTCTTAAAACTAAGAACAGACCAACAACAGAACAAAGAATTGCAATTGCAATTCCTGAGATTAATGCTCTGTGCATAAAGCTGTATGTTAGAATTTCCAGAGACATGATTAGTGGTGATGCATATGTTCCTGCATTGAAGCTTCAGAGTATTGTTTAACAAGTTTATCATCAGAAAAGAATTTTTCAGATTTACCATGAAAGAATAATGTTCTGTTCAAACAAGCAACATGATTTGCTAGCTGATTTACTGCATCAAGATCATGAGAAGACCAAATTATAGTGATCTTGTGTTTAGAGTTTAATTCACGAAGTATACTGTAAAACAATTCTATACTTTGTTGGTCAATTCCTGTGACTGGTTCATCAAGAATCAAAATTTTTGGATTATTTACCAAAGCTTTTGCAATAAAGACTCTTTGTAGTTGTCCTCCTGATAATTCACCGATTCTTCTGTTACTAAGTTCATGAATCCATAATTGCTGTAAAATTTCATCAATTTTATTTTCATCAGATTCATTTCTTAATCCCATTCTTACAACATCAGAAACAGTAGCAGGAAAATTTTTTTCAAATATTGGTTTTTGTGGAACATATCCAATTTCTTTAAGATATTTTTTTGATTTTCTTATATCTTCGCCAAAAAATTTGATAGTTCCTGTATACTTTGTATTGAGTCCCAGCATTGAGTCAAAAAGGGTTGATTTTCCTGCACCGTTAGGCCCAATTATGCCTAAAAAATCACCCTGATTTATCACAAAGCTCACATTATCAAGTGCCTTAACATCTGGATATTGGACAGTGAGATTATTAATCTCAACTACTTTCAACATAATGCCTCCTTTAGGTTTTTGAGATTTTCAGTCATTCTAGAAATGTAAGTATCGTCAGTCACGATTTCTAAGGGAGACAAAACCAATACTTTACCACCTATTTCATTTGCAATGATTTGAGAAGTTTTAGTGTTAACAGATTCTTCATTAAAAATTATTTTGATGTTTAGTTCTCTAGCTGTAGAAATAACTTTTTCTAAGGTTTTTGCGGTAATTTCTCCATCTGGATTTGTTGACGGAATTATAGTGTGTTGATTTAGATCATATTCATCTGCAAAATATGAAAAGGCATCATGAAAAGCAACAAAATCACGACTGCAATCAGATAATTCATTTCGAATTTTTGAGTCAAGCAGATCTAATTGTTTAATGTATTTTACTGCATTTGATTGGTAATACTGTCGATTTTCAGAATCTGAATTAGAAAAAGCATCGGCAATATTTTGTACTTGAATTTTTGCATTTACAGGACTTAGCCAGATATGTGGATCTCCATAACCTTGAGAGTATTCTTCGTGAATATTTTTAATTAAAATTCCATTACTTGTATCAACTATTTCACCAGAATAACCGGTTTCCTCCAAATTACTAACCCAATTTTCAAAACCAATTCCATTAATAATTATAAGATCGGATTTTTGCATAATTTGTACATCTTTAATGGTTGGTTCCCAATCATGAGGTTCAACTCCTGCAGGTACAAGTAATGTAACATTAACTTTTTCTTTTCCCACCTGCTGTGAAAATTCACGGATAGGATTAAACGATGCAATAACTTGCAGTTTTGAAGTATCATCATTTGTAAATTGCAGATTTGAATTACTCCAATAAACAGCAATTGAGCTCAATGGAATTACTATTGCAATTGCAATAATTGCAATCTTAATCTGAATATTCACGCAGCACCTCAATCCAAATTATTAATAAATCTATAAAATTTTAATAAGATTAATTGCTAAACTTATAAGATAATTAATAAGATTAGGCATATGCCAATAGTCTCAATTTCCTTGAATGCTGAAATTCTCTCAGAATTAGACAAGTTACAATCAACCATGGGGTTCTCAGGTAGATCTGAGGCAATTAGGGCAGGAATTAGAACATTTGTTTCAGAAGAAAAGCAAAAAGCAGA
>CAZBBN010000191.1:0-2996 GCA_964490195.1 uncultured Nitrosopumilaceae archaeon | reverse complement strand
GGAATGATGAGAAAAGATGGTATTACACCATACTCAAAACATCTCGAAGATGTGGTGAATCGACTCAAAAGTCTGGGTGTCGTTGATGGGGAATTACTTTGTGCAGGATGGCTTCATGATGTTATAGAAGATACTGATACCACTTTTGATGACTTGTACGAGCAGTTTGGGAGTAGAATTGCTGTATTGGTGTCTTCTCTATCTAAAGATATGTCCCTAACTAGAAAGCAAAGGGAGCGGATCTATGTCAAACAACTCAAAGAAGCATCACTTGATGCAAAACTAATCAAACTATGTGACATATCTGCAAACTTGAGTGATCTAAAAAACTGGAATACCTCAAAATCAAAGAAACTACGTCAAATAAAAAAAATCAGACACTATCTTGTAGTGATTAAAAATGATTTGATATCTAATAATGATTTTCCCAGAGTGATTACTCTGTTAGAAAGTATCAACCACACTCTAAAACAATTTGGTTTGAGAACTATTTCATTACAATCAAAGACTTGAGTAACGATTCTTGTTGATCTCTTCTAATTGTTCTGGTATTTACTCCAAGTAGACGTACAATGTGATGTTGTTTTAATTTATTAATCTCAGCATTCATGGAATTATTTAGATGACATTCAAAGTTTTAGGAGTAAGTTCCAGTACCAGTGAATTCTCTTTTAGCAGAATGGGGTTAAAGACTACCCTTGATAAAATCAAAGACGCAGAAACAGAACTATTGGATTTAAGAAAGACTGTACTTCCAATGTTTTCTACCAATAATACTGGTGAGGTAATTACCCAAGTTACAACCATGGTAAAAAACGCAGATGCATTTATTCTTGCAACACCTGACTATCATGGCTCTATGTCTGGTCCCATGAAAAATTTCTTGGATTACTACTGGTCAGAGTTTGCTGGAAAGTTGTTTGGATACATCTGCGCATCTCATGAGAAGGGATTGACCGCAATGGATCAAATGAGAACGGCAGTACGTCAGTGTTACGGTTGGAGTATGCCTTATGGAGTGTCAATTAACGGTAATGAGGATTGTGATGAGAACCGAAACATTACAAATGACAAACTGAATATCAAACTAAGAATGCTGGCAGGAGACATAACCACATATGGCAAATTAATCAAAGAACAGTTTGCCAAAGATTTGAATGATACAAATTCCAACACGTTTGCATCTAATTATAGAAGTTAAATAATTTTACAATAACCCTTATCTCTTAACTATTCTAATGTCATTCTTAAATTATGATCATACCTTGTACCATGTGCAAAAAGAATCTGAGATTTGATGAGGCAAGAATAAGACACGAATCGTGGTATCATAGAAAATATGTGTGGCATATTGCTCACTTGATAATGCTGGACAAATCTTCCTAGAAGACTTTTTAATATATTTAGAACATTAGATTGCAATAATTCTCCAACAAACTCAAAATATTCTTTTAGATGCCATCTGTATTTTATCCTCTTGGTTCCCAATGACAATCACAGTTACAACCACTAGTACATCTAATTCTTTTGCAATCAGTACACATTGTTTTATGATGCCAAACAGGTGATGTATTCATGATATTGTTACGTGATTCAAACTATTACCATTTCAATTATTCATTATATGTAATTAAATACAACACATCAAGTTATCAAACTTTGAATTTTTTCTATTAATTTCCCATAGTCTGCATTGGGATCCGCAAACACGCATATGATATCACTATTTCCAATAGGAAACTTCATTCCAAGTATTTTTTCTCTTTGAACCATGGCAAAACTAACTGAACCTAATTGTTTGTCAAATTCTTTTCTCATTTTTACATTTAATGCCAACTCCATAAACATCACTTCGTCTTCTTTTTGACTTTCAAATGGCTTTACACCTTCTTTCATTCCCCCTGCAACCAATCTGCCTCGCTCATTTATCACGCCTGCAAATTTGATTTTAGTATCTGATTCTTTTATTGTATTACAGAGTTTGAAATAATCCCGAATCTTATCTACACTATCTGTCTTTTCTGACATTATTATGCTATGTTCTCACATTGTGATTAAAAATTATTTTTCCATTTCTCCACAAAATTAGGTATAATGCTGGACAAATTTTTCTAGATTGACACAGTCAAGATTTGGGGAAATTGGTTTTCTGGAATGGATAAGATCATTTGAATTTGGATATAACAATAAAAAGACACATTGGTAATTTTGCTCAATGGGGAGTATCTCAAAGCCTACAATTTTCAAAGCGATGCTGTTTGGAATTGTTGGAGGTATTTTTGGCAGTGTTTCAATGATTGCTCCAAAGATGATTAGTAACATGCAACTTGGAATGCCTTACAATGTTAATTGGATTGTCTCTGGAATTATGTTTGGCGCTAATCAATCAAATGCCTTTGTAGTTGGTATTCTAATACACTTTGCAACTGGTGTAGTCATTGGCGCAATATTTGGAATAATTACAGGTAAGATCACAAAATTTAGAATAAACAAGATTTCAAGAGGAATTGTTTTTGGAATAGTGATGGGTATGATTGTTTTTGGGGTATTTTTTGTGCCTATGCTACAAAACGTACTGGCACCAAACTTGGTGAAATTAATGGTAAAGATGAACCCTGATACCACTCAAGACATGATTCAGCAGAAAATACAAAGCAAACTGTCTACAGTACTGTTAAGTTCGCTTGGATTACATATTCTATTTGGCATAGTTTTAGGAAGTGTGACGTATTTTATGGCAAGACCGTAAATGATCTCTTCTATTGGCAATGCATTTCATGTCATACCATATCTGCCAAAAACCTGTTCTCCAAGATAGAGCGTTGCAAGTAGTTATGATGAAGTATTTTGTAATGTGATTGGATTTTTTAAAATCTGATTTTTGTTTTATTTGCCCTGTATTGCTTTATGATGGTGGATAACTTTATCATTTCATTTATAGCCACTGATCTAAATTCTGACTCTTTTTCTCTAATGCTTTTTTCAATCTGTTTAGA
>CAZBBN010000190.1:0-3023 GCA_964490195.1 uncultured Nitrosopumilaceae archaeon | reverse complement strand
AATCTTGTATACGATCTAAGGTCTAGAATAGATAACAGGTGGTGCAGGTTCACCAAGCATATGAATCTCAGTTTTTAGTTGAACATGACCAAATTCTTCATGATCAATTTCTAACACTATAGGATGAATTGCCCACCCATATTTTGGAACATTTGGGAATGGTACAATTTCAATAAATTGAGAATCAAAGAATTTTTTTTGAAAAGATTTCTCCATTCCCAGAATTTCCATTACAACCAAAGTAGTTTTTTCAGATTTATCATTATAGGAAATTTCAACATGACCAGTATCGTAGTATACTGCATCGATCTGAAATGTTTGACGTAATTCGTTTTTGTCATCGGTTCCGCCACCAGTCAGGAAAACTATTGCTAAAACGGTAATGATTCCAAGAAAGATTGGAGGACCTAGTTTTCTAGCCATCTTTGAATTCTTGTCTCATACGTCTGAGGAATTTTGAGTTTATTCTAATTCTTTCTAGCGTTTGAGTTTGGGTTCTCTCAGTACCAGGAGTTGGGTTATTTTTGAAGAATGTTTTAATTTCTTTTTCCATAGAGTCGTCTGCTACAGATGCGATACTAGATACAATTCGGTTAAACAATGGATTTCCATGTCCCACTTTTTTGTTTAATTTTTTCCAATTTTTCTTCAACCATGGCCACAAAACTTTGTCGCCGTAAGGATTTGCAGCGACTTTCATGATTGGTAATTGCATGTTTTGAGATCGAACATTTGGAGTTTGAGAAAAGTCAAGCGATTTGAGTAAGAGTTTTTTGTCTTTGAAGCCACACATAGCACCAAGGAAGCGAAGTTTTTCCTCCATGGTTTTTGCTTTCTTGTATAGTTTTGTTAATTCCGCATGAGTTTTTGAATTTCCATTCCATGCAGCAATTGAGCAAATTGGCTCTACCAAATCAGGAGATATAGAACTAGGAGATGCCAGGAATTTTTTGTATCGTCTGAGAGCCTCGTCTGTTACTTCATCATCATTCATTTTTCCCAGTGCGTAAATGACAAAGGAACGTAATAATGCGTCAGTGTGCTTGTCTGTTTTTTTTGGCTCCCATCCCAAATTGAATAAAATTTTTCTGAAATAATTCACAGCGTAACTTCGAATCTCTTCTGCAAATTTTTCATCAAATACTCGGAAATATAAGGAGGCCAGATTATGCGCAACATTAACTGATGCAAGATAACTATCCTCATCAAAATATGCATCTGAAAAATCCAGATAGTTTCGCACTTGTTCATCACCGGAAACACAAAGTGAGAATAAATCATTTTGAATTGCCCATCTATCAATTGCAGGTATGCGTTTTTTATCTACTAGCATTTTCAAGTCAAGTAAAATTCCTTCATCGTACTTTACACGATAAAATCCTTTGCGTCCATAGTTTGCAACAAAGCCTACGGTATTTTTAGGCAATTTCAAAGACATTGATTTTTTTGTAAATAGTTTTTTGGAGATTTCACCCTCCAGTCCCAAAGATAATGGAATAGACCACAACCCCTTGTTGAATTTTTTATCAGATTCAAGTAAGTATCTTTTCTGTTTAAGTTTTAGTGTATTTTCATCCTGATTAATTTCAATTAATGGAAATCCAGGCTGTTTTAGCCATGTGTGAACCATAGAAGAGACAGGCATTCCAGATGCTTTTCCAATCGCATTCCACAAATCTTGTCCTTCAGCATTTTTGTATTTGTAATCAGACAGGTATTTTTTGAGCCCCTTTTGGAAGTTTGGCTCCCCAACATAATGTTCAAGCATTCGCAATATACATCCACCTTTATCATAAGAAATTGCATCAAAGATTTCTCGAATTTCAGCAGGAGAATTCACTTTCACGTCAATTGGATGTGTTGTTTTTAGTGAATCAAGACCCATGGCAACATTCATTGCATCCTCAACGAATTGATCCCACAAATCCCATTCAGGATAGAATTTATCTACAAACTTTGTAGCCATAAATGTTGCAAAACTTTCATTGAGCCACAAATCATTCCACCATTTCATAGTAACTAAATTTCCAAACCATTGATGTGCAATCTCATGTGAGATTACTTCCGCGATGTATTGTTTTGTTCTAGTTGATGATGTTTTAGGATCATATAGCAAGATTGTCTCTCTAAATGTAATTGCGCCCCAATTTTCCATAGCACCTGCTGCAAAGTCAGGTACTGCTATAAGATCAAGTTTTGGCAAAGGATATTTTATTCCAAAATATTTTTCATAAGATGACAGAAGTTTTTTGCCTAATTCTAAGGAGAATTTTCCTTTTGATTTATTTCCTTTTGTTGTAACAACTCTGATCTGAGTTTTACCAATTTTCCCTGTAAGATACTCAAACTCTCCAACACCAAGATAAATTAAATATGTTGAAACGATAGGAGTTTTTCCAAAATTGTAAATTGTTTTACTACCAATTTTTTTCTTTGATTTAACTGGCATGTTAGATATCGCAGTAAATTTACTGTCGGCAATAATTGAAATTTCAAATGTGGCCTTTGCCTCAGGTTCATCCCAGCACGGGAATGCACGTCTAGCATCTGCTGCCTCAAATTGTGTTGTGGCAAGATATTTTGTTTTACCGTTTTGTTGGTATTGACTTCGATAAAATCCAAGTAGTCTGTCATTTAAAATTCCTTGAAATTCAATATTGATGGTAGCCTTACCTTTGATTTTTTCTTTTAACTTGATTTGTAATTCTTCTTTTTTCTCATTTGTGATTTGAGTTGATTTGATTGTTTTTTCTCCAGATTTTACGCTACATGATGAGATTTTTAGATCAGAACAATTCATAGAAATTATATTTGTAGATTTTTTACAATATACGGAAATCGATTCAGTCCCAGCAAATGTAAATTTCTTAAGATCGGGCTCAAATGTTAACGTGTAATTAATTGGGATAATGTCCACGACTGAGGTACTTTACTTAGGCTTTAAGTAGATTTTCCATTTTTAATTATTAGAGATCATGTCCAGGGATCAGATTTTTCATCCCAAGAAACAGCATTGAATCCAT
>CAZBBN010000189.1:0-3039 GCA_964490195.1 uncultured Nitrosopumilaceae archaeon | reverse complement strand
GGTTTTTGTTTTCAAAAAAGCACCACAACAAGGACAATGAAAACCAGAAAAGGTCATAAAAATACTGCACAGGGTGGCATCTCTTTTGGCCATATCCAGTGCGATCTTGAATGCGTGAAGCGAGTATTTTGAGCCATCATTGAAATCAAAATATTTCTAAAAAGCACGAATAGAAAAAGATTTTGAAGCATTAAAAGTCGACATCATGCTAATCAATGATGAGAAAAGTTGAAAAAATACCTGAGATTTATTTTATCCTATAGCACTCATTCCAAGTTCTGAAAAGTTGTGTTTGCCAAACTTTTCTTCAATTCGTTTATACCATTCAATCTCTTGCTTGGATATTGGTCGTATCTTTTGCATGGCTTCTTGGATGTGACTCATATTCACCTTTAGAGTCATGACATGTTTTTCAGCCTCTGCCGGATCTTTGTATTTTGAGATATATTGTCGAATTGCAATCATGACAGCCGTGGATATAAAAGATGCAATGTCTGCACCGGTATAATTTTCAGTAATATCTGCCAAGTGTTCAACGTTGATGTCTTGTGCTAAAGGAATATCCTTGATATGAATTTTAATTATCTGAACCCTTGCATCTCTGTCAGGGGGAGGGAAGAAGATGTGTCTATCAAATCTGCCGGACCTTAGAAGTGCAGGATCTACAATATCAGGTCTGTTACTGGCTGCGATTACTATGACATCTTTTAGAGATTCCAAACCATCAAGTTCGGTTAACAACTGACTGATTATCCTTTCAGTTACATGCGTATCTGTAGAATCACCTCCTCTTACAGGAGCAATCGCATCAATTTCGTCAAAAAAGACAATGCATGGGGCCGCCTGTCTTGCCTTTCGGAATACCTCTCTTACTCCCTTTTCTGATTCTCCAACCCACTTTGAGAGTAGTTCGGGCCCCTTGATATTGATGAAGTTTGATTCACTTTCATTTGCAACAGCTTTGGCAATCAAAGTTTTTCCGGTTCCAGGAGGACCGTAAAGGAATATTCCTTTAGGAGGGTTTGCCTTTGCATAAGCAAATACTGCACTGTATTTGAGGGGCCATTCTACTACACTCTGTAGTTCTTGTTTTAACTCATTTAATCCACCAATATCCTTCCAATGTACATTTGGTATCTCTACAAAAACTTCCCTCATGGCAGAAGGCTCCATCTCGTTTAAAACCGCAGTAAAGTCATCCATGTTAACCTGAATCTTGTTTAAAACCTCAATTGGAATACTTCCAGAAGATAGGTCGATTTGTGGAAGTACACGTCGTATAGCTCGCATTGCAGCTTCTTTTGCAAGTGCCTGTAAATCAGATCCTACAAAGCCATGAGAGATATCTGCAATCTTGTCAATGTTGACATCTTTTGTCAGTGGCATCCCTCTTGTATGAATATGCAAAATCTCTTCACGCCCATCCATGTCTGGAATGCCTATCTCTATTTCTCTATCAAACCTTCCAGTTCTTCGAAGTGCGGGATCTATTGCATTTACTCTATTTGTTGCAGCAATTACCGCAACCAGTCCACGTGATGATAGTCCATCCATTAATGAGAGTAATTGTGCAACCACTCGTCTTTCCGTCTCCCCAATCACATCTTCTCTTTTCGGTGCAATGGCATCTAATTCATCAATAAAAATTATCGAAGGTGCATTCTTTTCTGCTTCTTCAAATATTCGCCTTAGCCGTGCTTCACTTTCACCATAAAATTTACTCATAATCTCAGGACCACTAATTGAATAGAAATTAGCGCTAGTCTCATTTGCTATTGCCTTTGCCAAGAGTGTTTTACCCGTACCTGGAGGGCCCTGCATTAGAACTCCTTTTGGAGCCTTTATGCCCATCCTCTTGAACAATTCAGGATGACGAAGTGGCAAATCTATCAATTCTCTGACTTTGGTAACTGCATCTTTAAGACCACCAATGTCTTCGTATGTGACGGATGGAAATCCATCTCCAGAAAAGTCTTTTGCAAGTTTTTTATCCAATATAATTTCAGTGGATTTTTTGATCATTACAGGACCAGAAGGAGTTGTTGACCATGCAACAAAATCCATTCTTTGACCCATTATAGATAGTGGGACAATGTCGCCTTTGGTAACTACAAAACCTTCCAGCAAGTTTATCAAATATTTTTCAGGATTAATTATACGCAATTGTTCTGTGGACCGAAGGATAATATTCCGGGCATCATTTATCTTGACTTTTTTTATTTCAACCCTGTCATTAATTCCAACACTGAGTTGATTGCGCAAATACCCATCAATTCTTATCATGCCAGTCCCTTTGTCTTCTGGATATCCATACCAGTTCAAGACAGTAGTCTTTTTTCTGTCAGATGCTATTTCAATGGCATCTCCACTGGTAAGGCCCAATATCTCTTGTGCAACCGGATCTATTCTGGCAATTCGTCGTCCTACATCTTTTGAATTTGCTTCGGTAACAGTTAGTATATTTTTTTGATCTTTATCGATATCGGATTTGTCTGACATTTTCACTTTGTTTTTCCCAATAATTACTCTAGCATATGCCAATAACTCTTATTGATTTTAAAATCATAATAACGAATCATGATTTCAAATAACAATATTAGTTAAACCAATCAACAACACAATTAAGGTAAAACCTAAAATAAATTTATTATTTCCAGATATCAACTGTCATTAGTTTTATTTTGAGTATATTAACAAATCTGGCTATTTTCAATATTGAATATCATGCTCATCCAGATTACAAAAAATCTACGAATATGTATTTTTGAGAGTTGATGTAAAATCTGTTCTTGTTTTTTGAATTTTAGTAAAGTTGTTGTAAAAAGGTCAAATGACATCACCTTATCTTTACCCCAAAATCATTATGCTCCCATTACAATTTGAATCCTAGTCACAAGAAAATCAAAAAACATCTAGTTTTGAGTAATGATTTTTTGTTGAATTTGAACCAACAGTTTTGAAATATGATTTTATGATGTTAAGCGCGCCGGGAAAGGGATTCGAACCCCTGTACGCTTGCGCGTAGCCGTTTTCGAGACG
>CAZBBN010000188.1:0-3041 GCA_964490195.1 uncultured Nitrosopumilaceae archaeon | reverse complement strand
ATCAGAAAAAAATATTTTCAAATGTTTGGAAGAATTCTATGAAAACAAAAGCGCTGGCAGATATGTCAAAAACAGAAGCTCAAGAGATTTTCAAAATAATCAAAACAGTTAATGAAATTGGTTTAACATACATTCTAAATTCTACAATAGTGTCAAAAAGACCTGAATCAGACATGTTCAAATTATTAGAAAAAAATGGAATATCATTCAAATCAAAGTCATTAGAGGACATAATTGAAATCATGGATGCAATCATGCAAATCACATGTTCAGGTCATGTCAACTTTGAGGCAAATACAAAAAATATTACGGTTGAATCAAAATTAAACAGCGGGCATTCTTTACCATGGGTATCAATTTTAGACGGATGCCTTCAAAAACAAGGGTACAAAACTAGAACGGTTTATCAAAACAATGTTAACAAAGGCGAAAAAGTTCACATCAAAATAGATAAGAATTAAATTTTTGATTCATGCATTAATAGTACAAAGCAGAAAAAATCAAGGTGTTTACGATTTTGAGACAAGAAAGCCCACACCCTTCAGGGTTGAGATGAATTGCTAACAACTTTCTAGTAATACAAACAATGCAATACCATTGAATAAATCAAAATATCAGACCCACAGTCACCTGATATATTCTTGCAAATACCATTTATTTTCTGTTCAAAATATAGAAGAAAAACATTAGGCAATACTGTCCAAACACCCAAAAAATACAGATGATCAAAAAGGATTCGAACATACAACATCAGACATAATAGGGATCTTTCTGTACATCTTAACTAAGCTAAGCAGATAGCAGAATTTGCGATAAGAACAAAGAGCAATACAAGCAAGGATGTCAAACATATTGGATTAAAATCAGCCATTGCAAACCAAATTTTGAGAAAATACAGAAGTGGAATCAAAAGAATGTCTAATGTAAAACTGACAATTCCAGGACAATCAATAAAATTCGATAATAAAACAAAACTGGCTAAAATATCCCGTCTGAACCTTGAGATTGATTGTCAGTACCTGCCAGAATTTGAAAAAATACTGTAGATAGAAATTCCTAGAAAACTCTAAAAATTCAGAGCCACAGGTTTGCACTAAAAAAACAAAATTTAGGTAAAAATAAATTAAATAAATTATTGTGCAAGTGTTATGATTGAAGAAAAATTAAAGTTATCAGGTATAAAACTATCAAATCCACCGACACCTGCAGGATCATATGTACCAGGAATTAAAACAGGAAATTTGTTATTCATTTCAGGACAAATTCCCATGGAGGAGGGCAAAGTAATGTTTACAGGCAAAGTTTCAGATGACAATTTAGAAACAGCACAAAAATCAGCAAAAATGTGTGCAATTAACATCTTGGCACAGATAAAAAGAGAATTAGGTAATTTAGACAAAGTTTCAAAAATAGTTAGGCTGTCCGGTTTTGTGAATTCTGTTCCAGAGTTTTCTCAACAACCTAAAGTGATTAATACAGCATCAGATTTGTTTTTTGAAATATTTGGTGAAAAAGGAAAACATTCCAGAATTGCAGTCGGGGTAGCCAGTTTACCATTAAATTCAATGACTGAAATTGATGCGATTGTAGAGTTTGCAGAGTAAAGAATTTTGATAGCATCAAGAACTCCATCCATTTTAAAAATAAGCCTCTACAAAATCAAAATTCAATGTTATCAAGACATTAATTTCAGAATACCAATTAGAAGAACATGTTTAATTTAGATAAAATAAAATCAGAAAAATACATCTTACTGGAAACATATAGAAAAAACAATCAACCTGTTAAAACTCCAGTTTGGTTTATTATCAAAGACGATTTAGTTTATGTTGTAACTAGAGAACAAACAGGGAAGGTAAAACGGCTTAGAAATAATAAACAGGTAAAATTTGCATTATGTACCATAAGGGGCAAAGTTATAGGTGAATGGGCAACAGGCACTGCCAAATTTTTAGAAGAGGGGCAAACACCAGAGGCAGTAAAATGGAGAGACAAAAAATATGGATTGTTTGCTAAAATTGCAAAATTTCTCAGTAAAAACAAGGGAAATCTTTTAGCATTTTCAATTAAGGTAGATTAGGCAATTATTTTATTTTTTTATTTAATTCAGTAATGAATTTTTTAATTTTGGGTTTTGGGATAACAGCTCCGCATGCTTTATCATGACCACCGCCAGAGCCACCAAGTCCAGTAGCTAAAATATTTACAATTTTTCCTAAATGTACTTTACAATTTTTGGAGCCTCGTACTGAAACTGCATAAATCCCATGATCAACTCTTTCTTTGTATGCAACACCAACATCTTTTCCTGATAATCCCATAACAAAATTTACAGCACCACTTGCGCCAGCATCTAAAATTTCCATATAACCAAGATTCTTCATGGTTTTCATTCCTTTCTTTACTTTAGCAATCATTTGAGATAATTTTTCGACCTGAATTTGGGCAAATTCAAAAGTATTTGGGATGTCATGTGGAAATTTTGATTCAGCCAATTCTTCTACCAAATATAATAAATAATCAGGTTCTTTTTGGTGTCCTACTATATTGTATGTTAGAACAGTAGCACTAATCAATGCAAATTGTCGATCATAGATTTGAAGAAGTTTTGAACCAAGTGGTCTGTCTTCCATATAATCAGTAATAGCAGCACATGTAGCTACAAATGTTGCATGATCATTGAGTTTTGATTTGTATGCATTGTAAACTTGAACAGTAGTACATTCATTAATATCATGAATAATTTTAACCTTGATTTTTTTCAAAGATTTTACAACAGAGGGATCAATATCATGATGATCAATGTAAGTAACAGACACTTTATTTTTTCTAAGAGTAATCATAATGTCTACAAACTCATCTTGAGTTTTTTTGCTGAGTCCGAGATCACAAATGTATAATGATTTCAGTTTATCATCTAAAACCACTTGCTTGAGTGCCTCCATTTGACCAGGATAATCAACAAGTATTGCATCACCACCAAATGCTTGTCGGATTAACGCAGCAGAGCTTATTCCATCTGCATCTTCTTTATGAGAAAT
>CAZBBN010000187.1:0-3042 GCA_964490195.1 uncultured Nitrosopumilaceae archaeon | reverse complement strand
TCTGTTAAAAAACCCGTTGCCTGATACCAGCGGATATGATGCAAAAAACTTGGATGGAACATACTATCTACATGATCCATTAAGTGTTGTTCATGTTCCGGATTTTAAATGGAAAGATAAGAGGGCAGAAACAATTCAGTTCAATACAGAAAAAAAATATGACTTGAAAAAGGAATACGATTATGATTGCAATGAAAACTCTTGTGATTTATTTTTAGAGCATTCAGGTGTAAAGCCATATACTGTTCAGTTAGGCAATGGGGACGGAATCACAATTTACAATGCAACATCTGATGAATTTCTAGGGAATCACACATTTGATTATTCTGTGAATGTTTACAACATGGATAGAAAAATAAATTCAATGCATGAAAACACTGATGCGCTTGTGGTAAGATATGATCCACAATATACAATCTATCCGTACCCGAGAATTGCCGATGATCAAAGATATTCCTTTGATGACAGGCAAGCATCGGCACTGCACTACTTTGGCTCAGATGGCGGAGGACCTGATGACATTTCAGGCACACACCAGGAGAGAAGAAGCAAAATCAATGACTTTTACCATGCAGGATTCATGTATGACCCTTGGAATCCTGCATTAATCAACCAGACATTTGCATGGTCTGCAGCTGAGAACACTGGAGTGATTCCTGAGATCAATACACTTGGTCTTGACATAGTTCCTGGAAAAAATTCTCAAATAATTCCATTTGAATCAAACGGGAATGATGCAATGTTTATCAGATCCGGATATGGAAAAATTTTCTTTGACTATCCTTTATCATCTGTACTTTTTGATAACAAAACTGGTGCTGCAAAATATGAAAATGCAACATCATATGTCACACTACTATCAAGGGACTTTGCAGGAAAAGAGACAACATATCTTGTGTTTTGGGAGTTTACGGCACCAGAGGCATCCTTTGTAACTAATCTTGTCGTAAAGACGATAAACCAGAACGGGACAATTACTGATAACCCAATCCATGTCACGGCAGTACCAAAATTGAAAAAGGGGGCAGCATACCTTACAGATTACCTGGATGAAAAGATAACATATGACTCAAAAGACAAAGGACTGGCACAAGTAATAGTAAACGACGCGTATCCTATGAAATTTGACTATTTTGCAAACGGAATTATCGATGAAAAGCTAAGGCGTACTGCATCACAATTTCAGCAATTTGAAGACATATCATATGAAACAAATTCAGATGCAGATGGAATATTCAAACTGTCAGAAGACTATCTCAAGGAATCAAACGAATCAAGACTGAAAATTCCATTAGAAGTTGGATTGGCTGTGTTGTCTCCGACAAACATCACAATAAATGTAAATGGAAAAACAAAAACAATTGATGCACCGTTTATTGATTTTGGTACAAACAGGGAAATTTTGATAAATGTTGAAAACAATAATGTTTTGGAAACCAAAAGAGGATTGGGATTTCTAAACATAATTCCCGATGAGCACTTTGGAGGAATTGAAAAAATCTCTGTCAATGACAAAGTAGTTGATATTGCATGTCTTACAGGCTGTGCCATTCCGGTAAACAAAACATCCCCGCTTAAAATCACAGTGTGGAATGAGTGGGGCGGGGTATCTCATGCTTCATTACCAGAATATATCATAACTGAAACACCAAAAACATCATTTGATGGCATCAGTCTGATTGCAGGATTGCTGGCATTATTTGCATTGGCATACATTTTGTACAGAAAAATTAATCCAAAAAAGTGATTTTGACCCCCTTTTTATGAAATACTGTTTTGTTGATTGTTGAAACAAATCAACTCAAAGAGACGTGCACTCTCACCAATGATTGCAGTGATACTTTTGGTAGGAATTACTGTTGCAATGGGAGGCATATTGACATATGTTTTCTTGGGACAGACAGACACACTAACGCAATCTGACTCTGTAACTCCGTCAAACGTGGCCCTGATCAAGGTTGGAAGTGCATCCCATGTCTCTGCAAACATCAAGAACACCGGTAATGCTGATGTTCTTAGTATGGAAGTACTGGTTGGAGTCGATACGGATGCTGGAACTGGAGGAATTCAGTCATTTACAGCAAACTTTAGTCCTGCAACTATTCAGCCTGGACAAACTGCAACTGTAAATGCTGTGATTGTCGATAGTACGGGTGCTGATATCTCATTATCATCTGGCAGCCAATACCTAGTCACCATTAACGGTACAACTGCTGATGGTGGAAATATCTCATATCCAACTTCAGTTAGAGTAAGGTGATTTTTCTGCCTTATATCCAACTCTTTTTTTCATACCATGGAACAAATAGACATCACTGTATTTGAAAACACCAGTGCTTTAGATGAACAGGCAGTCTCAATTGCAATCCTGGGAAAAGTTAGCATCAGACAACTAATAATAATATTTTCAGGTTTGCTTTTTGCAGTCGGAATCTTTCAAACCACAACCAGCTTGACATTTGCTATAATTCCTGCAATAATTGCAACAGTCCTTGGACTTCCAAAACCCAAAATCCTCTCAATGGACAGACTTGTTTATTCCGTATTGTTGTTTTTCATAAGGGGAACGTCATTGAACCACAAAGTTTCCAAAGGAGAAAAACCGAGAAAGACAAAAAAAGCAGAGAGCAAATTTCTCAGAATGCCTGGCACGAAAATAATAAAAATCAAAAAGGAAGAAAAATTCCGAGAAATAATTGCAAGTGATTTGAGCAAACTTCGAAGATTGAAAATTAGAATCATTGATCCGTCCGGCGAGCCACTCCCAAGAACCTTTGTCAGAATTTATCTTGACGAATTGCTAATTGACTCACTTTCCACTGACAGTGACGGGATGATTGAAGCTTCATTTGTTCCGGGAAGTGAGGGACAAAAGAGACTGAAAATTACATCAGAGAAATTTGATGTTGTTTTAGATGAAACAATTCTGATAAAGACATCATAAGATTCTGTAATGTTAGGTCAGGTAACAGGAAGAATAAGTAGGCGGGTGATTCACTTGAATGCGAGCTTCAATGCCTCTTTTGTGACCCTTTCATAGAT
>CAZBBN010000186.1:0-3058 GCA_964490195.1 uncultured Nitrosopumilaceae archaeon | reverse complement strand
AAATTTTAAAAATTTTTCCTTTTTCATCTACAAGAAATGTACTTCTCATAACTCCCATGTATTCTCTGCCCATGAATTTCTTCTTACCCCAAACACCGAACATCTTTGAAACTTCTTTATCTACATCTGCCAAAAGTGGATATTTTATCCCCATTTTGTCACAGAATTTTTTATGAGAATCAACATCATCTGGGCTAATTCCTACAATTTCTATTTCTGCCTTTTGGAATTTTTTATAATCTTTTGAAAATTCATCTGCCTCTGTGGTGCATCCTGGTGTGAAATCTTTTGGATAAAAGTAAATGACATGTTTTTTGCCTTTGAAATCAGAGGATTTGATTTTTTTGCCATTTGCATCATTTATCTCAAATTTTGGAACAGAGTCACCTTCAGAAATCATATGTTTTCAAATGAAGATCCATAATTAATTACTTTTTGATGAATTAAGATCAAAAATTATGTCCGAATCTTTTATATGGTAACCCAAGTGGTTTTTGCTTGATGGTTAATCCAAGAGCCTACCTTGCTGAAGCAATTGCAACTTATGGCTTAGTGTTCTTTGGTCCTCTATCAGTAATCTTGGCAATAGCCTCTTTTGGCGAAGAACTAACCACTCAATCTGTATTGTTTATTGCTCTTGGACACGGTGGTGCAATTGGGTTGATGGTGTACACATTTGGCCATATCTCAGGTGCTCACATTAATCCTGCAGTTACAATTCCCATGATAATTACAAGAAAAATTGGAATCGTGGATGGAATTGGATATATAATTTCACAATTAATTGGCGCAGTAGCAGCAGCTGCAACATTAAAGGTAATTTTGCCTGAACTTGGAGCTAAAGTAAATTTTGCAACTCAGGGTGGTCCAAGTGACTTAATCAATAACAGTGTCAGTTCTGGATTTGCAATAGAAGCAATCATGACTTTCTTCTTAGTGACTGTAATCTTTATGACGGCAGTTCATAAGAAAGCATCTCCTGGATTACATGGGTTTTCAATTGGAGGAATAATTTTCCTTATTCACCTAGTTGCAGTTCCACTAACAGGCGCATCCGTTAACCCTGCGAGAACATTTGGCCCTGCATTAATTTCTGGATTCTGGGAATTCCATTGGATGTATTGGGCAGCACCAATTTTGGGTGGAATAATTGCCGGCTTAATCATGAACTATGTCTTTGTCAACAAGGCAGAACAAGAAGCATAATTTTTCAAATACCAACATTTTTAAAAAATTTGAGACTTTTCTCTTTCTATGAGTTCATTTGATGATATTTTCAGTATGTTTGATAATGAATCTGAAAAATTATCTAGTGTGATTAATACTGCTACAACAAAATCTGATCTATCCCTATCTGAAATTATTGATACGTATTACCAAATCATTAATGTCTCTTCAATGATCCCAATGCTAAAACAACAAATCAATACAGATCCTCAAAAAGCATTATTGGATAAAATTCTGGAAACTGAGAAAATAATATCTGAGAAATTCAATTTTGACATTCACCCTCAAATCATGGAAAAACTTGGAAAATCCATACAAGAAACTACCACTATTCTTCAATCTGGAACTGAACAAAAATCAAAAGAAAATATTGAAAATGAAGCAAAACTTTTTGAAGAATTACGACAAAAAATGAGTACTAAAGAATTTGTAGAACAATATGACAAAGGACTATCCGATGATTGAAGATATTGCTCAGAATCTGATAAATTTAAAAAAAGAATTTGCATCTGCTTATGCTGGGCAAAGTCAAATCCAAGAACTAATTCCTAAATTCAATTCTGAATTATTCCCAATTGATCAAAAAGATTTAGAAATGTTACATAAATTTGCAAAAACTAATCCTATCTACTACAACTTTTATGAGAAAACTGTTGGTGATACTACTTGTATTGTTTATGAGGGTGATATTAACAAATATTGGCTAAACAGTATTCAACATAGTTCAAGTCATGCTCCTTTTTCTCCAACATGGATTTTGTCTGCATATGTGTGTGTACTATTTGTAAAAAAATTTGGATACTCTGAAGTAATTGATATTGGTTCTGGTGATGGACGAATTGCATTTTGTGCCAAAGTTTTAGATTTGAAATCATACAGTATAGAAATCGATGATATGTTAGTAGAACTACAAAAAGATTTGAGTGCAACCCTTGATTTTAATCCTTATTGCTCTGATGCTGTTTTGTTTGATTATTCTTCTTTGAATCTAACAAAACCAATTTTCTTCATTGGTGGTCTTGCACAAATGGGTGGAACATCATTGGCTTCTGGTGTGTTGGAAAAAATTGCATCTATCTCTAATATCAAACAAAATTCTGGTTGGGTTTTCGCAGGTACATATTCTAAAAAATATGCACCAGATCCAAAAAACGAAGCGGGCTGGGGTACGCTAATTGAAAAAAATAATCTGACCTCTATTCAAACTGTTTCTCTACCAACTGTGTGGACTTTTCATGAATCTGATGATACTCCTTACATTTTCGCAAAATCTCAATAATCGCAATCCAAATTAAGCGTAAATCTCAAATCTTTTTGGACTCGTTGCATAGCTTGGATAGTGCGATTGCTTGCGGAGCAATAGGTCGCCGGTTCGAATCCGGTCGGGTCCGTTTATCTCATCTATTCTTATGATTTTTTATACTTTTTTAGATCAAAGCAATTCAAGAAATTTTTTTTGTTAATCCACAATCAGCAATTATTTGTAATAACAACCCCTTACCAAGTTCCTTTTTTCTAGGAATAGAAGTCCATAACCCATTTCCATTTTCAACTATAATATGGCTTCCAGTTTGTCTTGTAGGATAAAAATTTCTTTTTCGTAATGCTTTAAGAATTTCCCATATCCAATAACAGGAAGACTCAAAGGGATACAGTAACTAATTTTGATGCTAAATCTTTCTTTTTGTCTTCAAGATATGATTTGCATAGTTTGATTGCTTTTTTTGTATCTGTTATTGCTTCTTGTTTTGTATGTCCTTGACCTCTTGCTTGTGAAATTTCCAAACAGTAGCCAACATAGAACTCTCCCTCTTTTTTGATTAGAATGTTA
>CAZBBN010000185.1:0-3062 GCA_964490195.1 uncultured Nitrosopumilaceae archaeon | reverse complement strand
TTTTGTTCAGGGTATTCAATTTCTGATTAAAGAAGGAATTATGAGCGTTCAATCATAGGTTTTTAAATAAATTCTGTCAAGTGGTAGTATTATGAAAGACATCAACGACATTATGCCCAAAGTTCCAAATATGAAATGGGGGGCTTTGATGAATAGACCACCAACAAATGATAAAGTTGAAGAGATGAACAAAATTTTTCCAAGTAATGGAAAATGGCATACTGTTTTTGAAGAAAAAGATCTAATCACAATTGACGGAAAAGAGATTCGTAAAAAAGAACCAAACAAGTGGACCTAGTTTGAAAATTTTACCATTAATCATAATTTTGATATTTCCAGCTCTATTTCTATTCACATTTGATAATGTGTATGGCCATGGAATTGGAAGTGAAGTTTTTCCTCCTGTAGAATTAGATGGCAAACTTGTTACTTTGGAGGTTTCATCTTCAAAAAGTGATCCGAACAAAAATGATGATCAACAAATATCGATTTCATTGATTGATTTTGATTCAAAAATTACTCTGAGAGATGTAACTTTTTTAATAAAATCTGAACATGGTAATCAATTTCTATTTGAGCGAGAATTTAAAACAGATAATGGTATCATAGTTTTTAATTTTGTATCTGAAGAACATGATTCTATCATAATTGAAGAGGGCGATGGAGATAATCTGTTTGCTTCATTGTTAGGACTTAAAAGTAGAATGATTAATGTCAAAGGACCAAAACTTAGTGAGGGTGGTTTATACAAATTTGATATTACAATACTTACAGCAGATGGATATTCTAAAAAATTAGCAGAACCTCTAGTTTTCAATGCAGGAATCTCTATTGCAGAAACGACGCAATATGACTTTGTAGATCCAAACTTTGGAGAACAAAATATACAGGTAATCTCTTATTATGACGAAATATCAAATTTTCAATATAATCCCAATTCAAAAGAAATAAGATTCTCTATGCCTTTTGAATGGAGTCAATCAAACATAAACCAAACATCTGTAGTTCATGAAGAGCTTGTAATCCCAAAAAATTTTGGTGATTTACTGGTATCAGGATTTACAATGTACATTAACGGTGTTAAAATATCAGACGATGTTGTAAACATCGATGATTTTTTTTCTGACGGGCGTGTAGTACACTTTATCATATATCAGAAAGAACTACTGAATGTATTTCAAAATAATCCAAATCAGAATGGAATGAATATAGTCATAAAACCAGACAGTGATTATGTTCATTTAAGCTCAGTTACTGAAAATGGACAGTTTAGAATTCTAGTTTCTTGGGAGCCGGAGAATCTAAAATCTGACTCTGATGCAAAAATAATTTTTGATATAACTGATATTTTCTTAAAGAATAGACCTGTTGCTACAAACTATGAATTTTCAATTTCTCAAAATGATCGAGTGATTTTTGAGCAAAGTGGAATTAGTAGTGATTCTAAAGATAAACACAATGTTGCAGAATTTACCATTACTCAAGATGTTACGGGAATCGTATATCTAAATTTTAAAAATTTAGACAATAATAATCTCGCAAAATCAACAATTCCAATTGTGATTAATAGAATAACATATCAAGATAATGAAATTTCTGTTCCTGAATGGATAAGAAATAATGCATTATGGTGGTCTGAAGAACAAATAGATGATGAATCATTCATCCAAGGAATTGAATTTTTAATTAAAAATAAAATTATTGTCATTCGACAAACTCAACAAGAATCTTCAGAATCCAAAGAAATCCCACCATGGATTAAAAACAATACTGGATGGTGGGCAGCAGGACAAATAGATGATGACACATTCATCCAAGGATTAGAGTTTTTAATTCAAAGAGGAATTATTCATGTTTGATCGATTATTTCTCAAAAAATGAATCAATCGCTTAAATCTAAAAAATTCTAATTTTGATTACTTTGTTTAGATAGTGAATAGTTGAGATAAAATCAAGTTATTTTCAATTGTAGTTACTAGCGTAGTTACAATTTTAGCATTACAAATTATGTTTCTCGTCTTTATTTTAAAAAAATTTACTGAACAATGTTATTATACGATTTTTTTAAATCTAAGTTACTTATGCTTCCATTAAGGGATGAAAATCCTACTGCTCCTGGGTTTAAACCAACAATAACATATGGATTAATCATAATTAATGTGATTATATTTTTTGTCGAAGTTGCATATACTGGTCAATTCTTTGACTTTACAAATCAGAATGCATTAAATTTATTTTACAATTGGGGTGCTGTACCAAATTGCATAACTGGTGCAAGTGTATTACACATAGATTTTGGTTCAGGCCCACAAAGTATTTCTTGTCCTCAGGAACCATATTTCTCTCTAATTAGTTCTACTTTCTTACATGGAGGTTTGATGCACCTTGGAGGAAACATGTTGTTTTTGTGGATTTTTGGTGATAACATTGAATACAAATTTGGAAAAATAAAATATCTTGGAATTTATCTAATGTGGGGAGTCACTTCTGGATTGATCCATATTGCAGGAGACACTAGCAGTGTAATTCCTGCTATAGGTGCATCAGGTGCAATCTCTGGAGTATTAGGTGCATACTTGATAATTTTTCCAAAAGCTAGAATACAGACATTTCTAATGATGGGGTTCTTTTGGAGAATGATGCATATCCAGGCAAAATGGTTCTTACCTTTCTGGCTAATTTTCCAAAATCTCCTTCCATATTTTATTGGAGGTTTTGGTATTGCAGGTGATAGTGTAGCATATCTTGCTCATATTGGTGGATTTGCTGTGGGATTGACAACTGGATACCTTTACAAAAAGACTCACACTTCTGAGTTTACATATGGTACAAGATATGGATATAGACCAGATTATTGAACGCATAAATCACTGAATCAATTTGAAATTCTCATGCCGTTGATTACAGTATCGATGTATCCTGGTAGAACACAGGAACAAAAAGACGAGTATGCAAAAGCAATAACAAAATCTGCAGTAGAGATTCTAAAAACAAAAGAGAATCATGTAATTGTTGTTTTTGAAGACAATCCTAAAGAAAATTGGTTTTTAGCAGGAAACCAA
>CAZBBN010000184.1:0-3062 GCA_964490195.1 uncultured Nitrosopumilaceae archaeon | reverse complement strand
CAACCTTTATTGAACATCAAAATAATTGATTCACTCAAAAAAACAATTTCAGAGCATGCAAAAGAACAGATTCTCGAATCAGGCCATGCACAAAATCCGCGAATCCTGGGATTAAAAAGTACAATGTATCTAATAATTACAGCAATAATCTGTATACCTCTTGGAGCATTACTTGCAATATCAATCCATCCTGGATTTGTCATAGTTGGGGTAATTCCATTACTTGCAATATTTTCCCATGTGCTTAATTTGAAATTAAAAACATCAGAACGTAAAACTTTGATAATTGACGAGTTGCCATTTTTTACCACATATGCCAGTATAATGGAGTCAGTTGGCATCTCACTTTATTCGTCTCTGACAGGTCTTGCAGAAACACCTTCAACATTGTTTAAAATTTTCAAACAAGAAGGACTAATGATAAAAAGAAACGTGGATTTTCTAGGAATGGGGGTTACTGAATCCCTGCAAGATATGGCACGACATCATCCAAACCCAGAGTTCCAGATATTTTTGCGCGGATACATTGCAATTCAGGCAACAAGAGGATCGGGAACCGCAAACTACCTGCAAGAAGAATCAAAGAGATTTTTTAATTCATTAAAAATTAGAATGGACATATATACAAAACAAGCAGACATGATGGCACAATCACTGCTTATCATCATGATAATGTTGCCATTAGTAGTGGTAACATCGACATTTATGACATCAAATGATACGGCATTTCTGCTGCTAATCCTCTCTATTCTGGTTGTTCCATTTTTGGCAATAATTATCATAATTGTCCTTGATGGAAAACAACCAAAATCAAGAGATGTGCTAAAGACTCACAAAATCCCATTTGTTGCAGCAATTGATGCGGGAATAATATTGTTAATTCTGGGCTTGAAATCCTGGGAGATTGTAGGAATTACTGCAGTAGTCTGGGCCACACTAAACATGATGCTAATCTCAAAGCGGTTCAAAGAGATATCGCAGACTGAATCTGCAATGCCTTACTTTCTCAAAGACATTACAGAATATCTGATTGTTGGAAAGGACTTATTTTTTGCTGTAAAAAAAATTCACAGCGAAAGAAAATACAACAAGACATTTGATGGAATAATCGCAGAAATTACAAGAAAAATGAATTATGGGGACAGGTTTTATCCTGTAATGCAAAACACCCGGGTTGATTCCTGGATTGGAAGAATTGTATTTTTCATTGTGGGAAAAATTCACGAATCAGGAGGAGGAACCTCTGAAATAATGAACACGCTTACCCGATTCACGTCTGATTACCATGAATCAAAAAAAACCATGTATGAAAATGCAAAATCATCCATACTGATTGCATACCTTGGGCCGCAAATCATGGTAATGATTGCAGGCATGATGTCCTTGTTGTCTGAAAAACTTTCAGCTGATTCAAAATTAGAAAGTATAGTTGTATCTACAAGAATGACTGTCACTGCAATTGACGGTTTGTTTTTGGAGTTGACATATCTTCTAATCATTCTTTCAACTGTGACATCGGCAATAATGGTATCCAAAACAAGTTATTTCACAATAAAGCACAGCTTGCATGTTTTGATTACTACTTTGATGACTTTGGTTTTAATTTACATGCTGCCTGCAATAGTGGGCATGATGGAAATTTAAAATCGTTTTTAATCTGTTTTAGAAATTATTTAATCATCTCAAATCACTTTTTCATCTTTTATGGTTCAAATTTGACTGGGAGCACATGTGCTGGGGGAATATAGACAGACCAAAAGAGATGTCACAACTAAGCCTGATTTTAAAATAATTTGAAAAAATAGAATCAATTTTGGATAGACAGAGCCTGAGAAATGTCGCAAATCCAGTAAGATGTATAAAATTAGTTTGCAACACAAGATATCCAAGGAATAGTGTTTTGATTTAACTTACATATTTTTAATAAAATATGTGCAACTCTGCCAAGATTCGAACTCAAATAATCCATCTATGCTTTTTCAAAATTACATATTGAGATAAACTACAAAACATCTATCGAGCCTACAGAATTGATGTTTTAGGAGAGAGTAAATGGATGACACTGATTCAAAACGCAAGATTGTAAAGTCCGCTGTTGAGTACGGATACAAGATAGATGCAATATTCAAGGTTATCTCATTATTTTTCTAATTCATAAATTTCATAAATTCATCGTGCTTTTAAATTACAAAACCTATTGTTTGTTAGAATATTCTAATCTCACATGTTTAGGGGCTGATCACCCCGAGTGCGATTTTAACTTATGACAAACAAATTCTAAACTATTTCATGATTCAATATGTTGTAGGCGGTCTTGTAGGATTAGGCTTGATTGTATTGTATTTTGTTATTAATTCTGGAATAGGCAATATGATAAATCCTTAATCATCCCCAAACCGACAGGTAACAGTAAGAAAAACACAATATCATCACTCTTAATTACACCATCCAATTTTCTACTAGGGTTTGATTCATTTGTCTTGTTGAATCAAATGCCCTGTTACAATATTTGATAATATTTTTGTGATCAAAATATGTGTCACTAAAAAATAAATTTTCCCATTACTTGCAATGTCTCCAAATCTTCTATCAGTTGATTCACGGAGTTTTTCTAATTTTTTAACTAATGTATTGATTTTACATTAATACGTTAGTCATTTCTTCTTCTGGCTCTACTCTCTGCTTCCTCAGGTGAAGGGATGTTGCCGAATATTTTTTCATACTCTTTTATTTTTGTATCCAGCCAATTATGAAGAGATTTCATTTGCATGGGATCTATTATTAGTTCACATTCTACAATTCTCTTTATTGTTGCACGGTTAGGTGCTATTGGTTCTGCTGCTAATACTTTATCCATACTGGTTCTTTGAACGGAATATACTACAGCTTCTAAACCAAATGGTTGAACAGCACCAAAAAACCCAGAAGCTTGTATTCTTCTAAAATGCTCTGAATATTCACCTTCTATTTCTGGTGGAGACATGTTTTTACTACTTAGTCTCGATCTATAACTATTATAGAAAGTGTTTCATAGAAATAATACTTACTTTTATAAAGAAAGT
>CAZBBN010000183.1:0-3066 GCA_964490195.1 uncultured Nitrosopumilaceae archaeon | reverse complement strand
AATTTCTTCATCATTAATAATTATAGAAATTCCTAACTGCTCTAAAATATCTATGAACGCTTCATCACCTTGTGGTAAATTTCCAATGTTTCCTTTAATTGTAATATCACCACCATTAAGAACAGTAGCTGAAAGAAGTAATGCAAGACTAGAAAAATCAATTGGAACTGTAAATGTTGCCTCTTTGTATATTTGTGGGGATATGTTGTATCTTTTGTATGGGATTAATGTTTGAACTGTGACCCCAAATTTTCGCATTGTAGCTATTGTTGCATCAA
This sequence comes from uncultured Nitrosopumilaceae archaeon, assembly GCA_964490195.1. Classification (GTDB taxonomy): domain Archaea; phylum Thermoproteota; class Nitrososphaeria; order Nitrososphaerales; family Nitrosopumilaceae; genus Nitrosopumilus. The sequence goes on along the minus strand of CAZBBN010000183.1, from coordinate 2,788 downwards.
GATATGGTTTTGATACTAAATTTTCTTCTATTGTTAGATTGATTCCTTTTTTTGTTAGAGGTGCACTGATTAATAATGCTGAAATAAATTGACTCGAAAAATTTCCTGGGATTTTTACATCTCCTCCCGAAATCTTTCCTTTGATTTTAATTGGTGGTTTCCCATCAGTTGATCTGCACTGCGCTCCTATACTTGATAATGCATCAAGTAGTGGCTGCATTGGTCTTTTCTGTAAGCTAGAATCTCCTGTTAGAGTAATATCTTCAGAAAATAGACTGGCAATTCCTGATGCAATTCTAATAGTTGTTCCTGAATTTCCTGTATTGATTTCAGGTACGATTTTGTCAAATTTTATGGGATTTTTCACAATTATTGACGAATTTTCAATTTCCATTTGAGCCCCGAATTTCTTACATGCCTCTATAGTGGCAATTGTATCTGCAGAACGTAAAATATTTTTCACCTTACTATTATTTCCAGCAAGTGAGGCTAGAAAAATTGCCCTGTGTGTATAACTCTTGTTTGAAGGACAAACTATTTGTCCCGAAATCTTTGATTTCTCAACTTTACACTTCATGAACTTCGGCCTTTTTGTTATTCACTTTAGAAACAATCACTCTTCCTTCAAGAGTAGCAAATATTTTTTTGCTGTTTGATTCATTTTCTTTTTTTACTATTGCTGCAATAGCAGGTCCATTACCTGAAATTGAAGCCGCAAGTGCCCCTTTTTCAATCAAACTAGTAATAATTTTAGGATCTGAATTTAGAATTGATGCAGTAGCTAAACCGTTAATTATCATTGCTTCCCAATAACTTGCTTTTCTTGCTAATCCCCAAGCATTTTCAAATACAGTTGATAGTATTTTGAGATTTTTTAGATTTCCTCGTTTTCTATTTTTTGGAATAAATATTACCGCAATCAAATTGGTTGGTCCTTTTTCAAAACGAATTCGTTTTTTCTTTGCATTGTCAGTTACATTAAATCCGCCATAGTAACATGAGCATGCATCATCATATGCTCCAGTAATACTTACTTTGGATTCAATTGATGCATCAACTCCTGCTAGTAAAATTTGTTGATCAGTGAATTTTGGTTTGAAAATTTTTGCACATGCAAGTGCAACTGCAGATGAAATGGCACTTGAACTCTTTAGTCCATATCCTGTTGGAATTTCAGAATCTAGTCTAATTGATATTTTGTTTTGCTCCAAATCTTTCTTTGAGACAATCTTTTCAATTGTTTTGCTGATCAAACGGGAACTGAGGGTTTTATTGTCTGATTCAATTGTGATTCCTTTGCCTGAACTAGTTTCTACTGTAGCTTCTACCTTTAACTCAATTCCCAGAGTGGCTCCCTTTTGATTTGCAATGGCGTTAACTAGAGATATTGCCCCGTGGACTGTAGCCATTGCTTTTGACATCAAAATCCTCCTAACAATGCTTTTTTCATGGCATTATAAGGTGCTTCCTTGCCATGCCATATCTCAAAGGCTCTTGCTGCTTGACCTAATAGCATTTCATAGCCAAAAATTATAATTGCATTTTTTTCTTTTGCCTTTTTTAGAAAATCTGTATTAATTGGCATGTATACAATATCATAGACAATTGTTTTCTCGTTGATTCCTTCTAATGAAATTGGACTTGGTTCATTTTTTAGTCCTACTGATGTGGCATTTACAATAATGTCGTAATCTTTTGCAGATTCTTTTACATCCTCAATCTTGATTGCATTTGCATCTAGCCCATTTTTTTTTGCAAATTCTGATAGGTTCTTTGCTTTTTCCAAAGTTCTATTTGCAATGGTGATGCTCTTTGCTTTTTCTTTTGCAAATCCTGCAACTATTGCTCTTGCTGCTCCTCCTGCACCAAGAAGAAGAACTTTGGTCTTTTCTATGTTTAATTTCTTTTTCTTAAATGGTTCTAGAAAACCATCCATGTCTGTATTGTATCCCTTGAGAACTCCATCTTTGTTTGTAACAGTATTTACTGCACCAATCAAACTACATGACTCATCCATTTTATCCAAATATTTCATCATCTCTACTTTATGTGGAATGGTGATGTTGAATCCATAGATCTTTATTTTTTTGAGACCTTCAATCCCTTCTTCTAATTCTCCTGTTGGAATTCTATATGCAATGTATGAACAATCTAAACCTAATTCTCTAAATGCTGCGCTATGGATATTTGGCGACAATGAATGATCAATTGGATCTCCAATTACTGCAAATGATTTTCCCATCTTATTTTTCTCAGTAATATGATTGATTTAAACTCTCAACTGACTATCTGAAAATTATTTTAGATCTGTGATTTTCTTTACTTCGTCAACACTGAATTGTCCTGGTGCTACTGCCTTTCCTAAAGAGACGTATGTGTATGGACTGCCCAAATATAGGCATAAAATCCTTGAAATTCTGCCCATATCTCCCATTGCAAATGATATCAGATTGTTCTTTCCCTTCTTGGCATACAATTCAAGCATCCTGTTTGCATCATCCGTTGTTTTTGCAGTACTTACAATTTTTACATTATTTGAGAATTTACTCATTTGAACAATTTTCTTTTTTAATTCTGTAGCGTTTGGAGTTTTCTTAAAGTCATGCCATGAAACAAGTAATTTTGTTTTTGTTGATTTTAGATATTTTGTTAATTGTGTATTTTTCTTTAGTGTATTAAATTCTACATCTAACAAAAATGGATTATACTCTGCAATAAGTTTTAGAATTGCTATTCTCTCTTTTTCATCACCAGAAAATATTCCACCTTCGGTTTTTGGTCTGAGTGT
>CAZBBN010000182.1:0-3081 GCA_964490195.1 uncultured Nitrosopumilaceae archaeon | reverse complement strand
GCTGAATGAATTATTGTTATTTTGATTTCTTTTTACTTTTTTGAATTAGGATTTTCTTTATTCTAGAAATTGTAGGATAACTATATCCACGTCGACGATAATTCGCAATCATCATTTTCCAATTCTTTAATCTCCATTGAGCCTGCTCTGCAGTAACAGAATGCACCTCTTTTTGAATAATACTTTTTCTGCCTACCTTAAGGGTTCCAGCATCTTTAGCAGACCACCTATTTTTTGCGAATTTTAAACCTGTAAGAATTTCAGTTACAGGCATTTCTTTAAAATATTCCTTGAGTTTTTTTAATTCTGCATCAGATGGTTTATCAGAAATGGTCAACTCAATGGTGGTTTTTAACATAATTTATCTATTATCCATTGCTTTAAGAGAATCTTGCTAAAGTAGAATTAACTAAAATAGAGAATAATGGGTGTGATCTTTCGACATAGATTTAGCAATTCAAAGGAATGTTGGCATCTTTACACAATGTATTGTACATACCAAATCCCAAAATGATGGCAGCAAAAACAATTAATGGAATCAAAATAAAAATTTTGGTTTTAAGGCCCATATTCAAAATGAATTTAACGCATATAAAATTGTGACAGTGTTAATCAATGCTAATAGTAAAGATTCCTTTTGTTTTTGGATCTTGTAATAATGACACCATAGTTCGAGGCAGGAGATCAGATGCTTTATCGCATTTGATTGCCAATGTCCTAGGACAAATAAAATCACTTTTTCTAATTACAATGTCTTCAGTATGAGTAAGAATCAATTCAGGATGTCCTTTTCCTTCCAATGTAAATTCATTATCACCAACACTAATTGAGAATTTTATTTTTGAGTCAGGATTTTTTAATTTATCTTTTAATTCTGAAGGTAAGTCGGCACAACTTGATGAAGCATTAACGCCAACAATACAGTCACCTTGAGGAGTCAAACAAGATTCTTTTGTAATCTCGATAGTTTTCTGGTGATTCGATCGAATATTTTTATGTCCTGAAAATTGAATTTTAAATTGCATGTTATAAGAAAATTAAAAACTCAAATTAAACTTTCATAAGCATATGTAGTAATTAAAAAAACTCATTGTTTCCATTTTTGTGCTTCAACAATACATGTCACATAGAAATCAGCACCCACATAATTGCAAACTCTATCTTGAAATTTTTGAAAGAATTTACTTAGACACTCGTATTAATTTTCTTCATCTTCAATATATGACAACATGTCTGAGGACTTCTTTTCATATGTACAAAATTACTAATGCATTCTTGAGTATTATCGAATTTCAACACATTTTTGGCTCATCCATATTCAATGCAGAATTCACTTCCATTACTAAAGATTTTTCAGAAGATACAGAAGTAAAGGACCCAATTATAGAAAATGCAATAATCATTATTACTGCAATCATCATCAAACCGCCAATAGTAAAACCAACCATTGGGTTCATTTTCTAGATATATCATGGCACAATATTTGTAATAAAATAATGGATTTTCTATTTTGATAAACAGTTCATTATATGTAAAAATCATTATTTTCAAAACCAAAACAGACGATCAATGTTTTACCGAGCCTATCTAAAATGAAAAAATCTTTCCCAAAGAGAGTACGGTTTAAATTGTACATTCAAAGCATTGGAATCAAATGCTTCCTGCACAACAAGGTTATGATAGAGCAATTACTGTATTTTCCCCGGATGGTAGATTATATCAAGTAGAGTACGCAATAGAAACAGTACGAAGAGGAACAATAGCTGTTGGCGTAAAATGCAAAGGCGGCATTATTATTGCAGTTGAAGAAAAGCCAAGAAAATTACAAATCTCAAATACTGCCCAAAAGATTTTCCAAATTGATGATCATGTGGGAGTTGCCGCAGCAGGATATATTCCAGATGCAAGAAGTCAAGTAGACAATGCACGATTCTTTTCTCAGAGTAACAAAATGATTTACGATGAACCCGTAGAAGTTGAAACTATTGCAAAACACTTAGCTGATCAATGTCAACAATATACACAATATGCAGGAGTAAGACCTTATGGTGTCGCATTAATTCTTGGTGGAGTCGTAAATAATACACCGCAGTTGTACCTGACAGATCCTAGTGGAACTTACATCTCTTATGATGCAATTGCAATTGGTTCAGGTTCAGAACAAGTTACAGATTTTTTAGAAAAAACATACAAAGATGATCTTTCCTTAGATGATGCTGCAATATTAGCTGCTGCTGGAATTTATCTCTCAAGTGAAGATAAGGAAGGTACAAGTCACATCAGAATGGCACATATTAAAACAGAAACGGGTTTGTATGAATTAGTTTCAGATGACCAAATTGCAAATTATGCAAAAACTGCCAAAGAGAAATACCCACACGACCAAAAATAACCACGTAAAGTATCCTGGGAGACTAAATTACATTGAAATTATCTGTCGCTATTCCAGAATCTGCATTATCAGACGAATCACTTAAGATAGATAAAACAAGAAAAATTTCAGTTCTGGCAAGAGCGTGTGCAATTTTTAAAATTGATACAATATATGTTTACCAAGAAGGAAACAGCAAAACAGACGGTAATCTCATAGTAATGATTTTAAAGTATTTAGAAACGCCACAATTTTTGAGAAGAAGACTATTTCCAAAAATGAATGATTTAAAATTTGCAGGAGTTCTCCAACCGCTTAAAATTCCAAGTCACATCACTCCAGTGAATTCTAAAAAGATCAATCCAGGAGATGTCCGAGAAGGGATTGTAATCAGTGTAAAAGGTAAAAGGTTTGTAGATGTAGGAATAAATCAACTAATTCCATTTTTTGGTAAAACAGCAATTGGTAAAAGAGTTACAGTTCAATTCAAAGAGGGTTATCCAAAGTTATCTGTAAAAGAGATTGATAGAAGCGAAGTTAAATCATATTGGGGGTATTCTGTTAAAGAGAGAGCAAATTTATTTTCAATTTTGGCAGAATGGAAAGGAAACATCATCATCACATCCAGAAAAGGTAAAACGGCAACAAAAGAACAGGTTTCCAAATATATCAAGTCAGATCAGCCAACACTTGTAGTGTTTGGATCTCCA
>CAZBBN010000181.1:0-3086 GCA_964490195.1 uncultured Nitrosopumilaceae archaeon | reverse complement strand
TAATCAAAACAATATTGAAAAGTATTGGAAACAAGAGTAGTTTTCCACATAGATTTTGATTATTTTTATGCTCAGTGCGAGGAGACAAGATCACCGGAATTAAAAACAAAACCAGTCTGTGTTTGTGTTTTCTCGGATAGAGGAGGAGATAGTGGCGCAATAGCTACTGCAAACTATACTGCAAGAAAATACGGGGTCAAATCAGGAATACCGATATCGTTTGCAAAAAAAAGACTAGAAGAGAGAAAAGATGCAGTATTTCTGCCAGTAGATTTTGATTTCTATTCAGAAATTTCTGAAAAAGCAATGGAGATTATGAAGGTAAATGCAGATGTTTTTGAATATGTTGGAAGAGATGAAGCATATTTAGACGTAACAAAAAGAGTGGATGGAGATTTTAAAAAAGCAAGCCATCTTGCGCAACAAATCAAAAATTCTATTCGAGAAAAAATTAAACTAAGTTGCTCAATAGGGATTTCACCTAACAAGTTAATTTCTAAAATTGCATCAGATTTTCGAAAACCAGATGGCCTTACAGTTGTAACTCCAGATAATATGAATGAGTTTTTAGAGCAATTAAAAATTAGAACAATACCTGGAATAGGGAAAAAAACTGAAGAGAGATTTTCTGAAATGAATTTGGAAACAATACAAGATTTGAAAAAATTAGATGTTTTTACTTTGAATAAAGAATTTGGAAGAAAAAATGGAACTTACATCTATAACGCAGTAAGAGGAATAGATAATGAGCCAGTAAAAGAAAGAGAAGCCAGCATACAATATAGTAAAATTTCAACATTAAAAAAAGACTCAAAAGATTATCAATTTCTATCTAAAAATATTATTGAACTATGTAAAGAAGTACACAGTGTATTACTAAAAAATAATCGAATGTTCAAATCTGTTGGAATCCACATCATTCAATCAGACTTGTCAAGCAAATCAAAATCAAGAATGTTAAGAAATCCAACTTCAAGTATTGACGAATTACAAAAAAACGCGGACCAGTTACTAAAAGAAGCATTAGAAAACCAAACCACCACAATCAGAAGATTAGGAGTTAAAGTTTCGGAACTTTCAGAAGTTCATGGGCAAAGCAGTATTACAAATTATTTTTAAATAGAAAAATTATTGTTGCAGTTTCTTCATACGTCTTGATTCTATCAAAATTACTACAAGTATGAATGCAAATAGCCAAGGCAAGAACATGATTTCACCTGCAATTTTATGATATTCTTCCCATGCTTGAGGATCTGTTGTCACTTTAAGGGCATACCAAGATAACGAGAAAATTCGAATCAGATTTACTGTGATTGTACCTATAATACCCAATACAAAATACATTGCTTTTCGATATCGTGGAATATTCAGTTTTAACATGAATGCACCTATCACCAATGAAAAAATAATAATACTATGAACTCCTGCAGATGGCCAAAATACCTGAAGAGCCATAGAACCATGTTCACCACGTAAGAACATGACATTATCTTTAGCTACAGCTGTTCCAAGATCAAGAATTGTAACAATCCACACATTAGTTTGAACAAAGTATGGAACAACATATTGTAAAGGACCCAAAGTATCATATGGGAAAAATGCATCAAGGGAAAGGATTATTGCAGTGCCAGTAAGAAAGATTGGTCCAGCAGGTGCAATTCTAATCCATCGTTTACCAAAGAAAATTGTCAATGCTGCAACTACGAAAATTGCCATTACAACAAAGTCCCACATCCACGTCCACGAATAAATTAATTGTACATCAAACTGTTCGGCGGATTCAACAATGAAATCTCTAAGTCCATACTCTAATGAAATTAGATATACAATAGTTAAAAGTGCGATAGGAATTACTGAAAGTAATCGTTTTTTAGATATGACAATTTTTAGACCAATTAATTCAGCTACTATGAAAACAAGTGCAAAGAAATAACCACCTCGGCCTTCATTCCAACTCCAAGCTATAGAATCAGGGAATGCAATCATTGAAAAAAGAATTGGGCTTGCAATTATGAAAATACCAAAAAATAGATTCCAATTACGCATAAGTTAAACCTGAAAAAGGGCAAATAAATAGCTCAACTTTGTGAATTTTTAAAATTCAATTGTTCATCAAAATTCAAAAAAGACGCTAATCCTCTGCATCATCTATTTCGTCTTCCTCAGGATCTCGCCTACTAGGCCTAATTGGAACATAAATGAAAGTCATAGAATCTATTCGTATGACTATAACATACATTTCAAGGTTGCAAATATTTGCCTAATTGGTAATTTCTAATACATCAAGATTAAGGATTGAGGCTACATTCAATTTTGAGAGACTTTACAGTAGTGAAATAAGTCACAATCAAAATAATAATCGCAATGATTCGAATAGGAATCTCAAAATTTGTTAGAAATGCAGTTGCAGTTGCACCCAATGAACCAAAAGTTGAGATCACAGCAAAGCCCACAGGCCCGCAACTACATGCACCAGCAGTACCACCAATAATAGAACCAATGACACCACCCCCCATTTTTTGTTTTGAACTTTTTAAAATATTTATTCGAAAAACATTCATTGGGATTACCAATGCAGATAAAGCAGAAAGCAATGAAATCAATACAAATCCAAATTCAGTTCCAGGAGGCAAATGACTTACAATGTAAGGTTCTAAGAAAATATATTCAGACAATATCAACAAACCCATCATCATAGATACAAAAATGACAGATGCTAATACAACATATTTGAAATTTGAAAATACAAGTTTGATTGTTTGCATCATTTAGATCATAGGATCCAATATTTTTTTAAAGACAGAAAATGGTTGTGCGCCACTGATTTGTTGTTGTCCATCAGGACCTACAATAAAGAATCCAGGAGTTCCCTTCACACCATTGTTTCTTGCTTGCTGTATATTATACTGAACACGTTTCGAATATTTTCCTGAATCAAGACAACTGTCAAAGAGATCCATGTCAAGACCCAAACTAAATGCAAATGCCTTTAATCTATCAGAATTTGCCCAGCCTACATCTATTTTTGGTTCTTGAGAATTATAAAGAAGATCATGATAATCCCAATACATTCCTTGATCTTCAGC
>CAZBBN010000180.1:0-3119 GCA_964490195.1 uncultured Nitrosopumilaceae archaeon | reverse complement strand
CAATAATGTGATTTTCAATTTGGGCTTTTTTTGGGGTTTCAATGGTTTTCTCATTTAATCCCTTTTCTAGAATCTGTAAAACTTCTGTTGGTATTTTCCATCTTATTTTGTATTTGTCAATAATTTCTAACGCATCTGCATATGTTGTATCATCCATGTATGTTGTTCCTGATGCAATAGATGAGAGATCATCTCCTTCAACATCTGACATTATCAGACTTATACCGTGGCATTTCATATTTTCAATTAATTTCCCGCCTTTGATTTTTGATAGGTGTTTTCTAATGCAATTAACCTCTTGAATTGTTATGCCAGTTTTTAAAAGCAATTTTGTAACATGGATTTTGTCATCTAGAGTAATTTCGTCAGGCATTGCAAGAAGCGATGATCCTCCTCCTGAGACAAGAAAAATGATTAATTCGTCACTTCGCTTATTTTGGACAAATTTCATTACTTCTTTTGCTGCTTTCACGCTTGTTTTATCAGGTTGAGGATGTCTGGAATTAAAAATCTGGAATTTTTTTCCTTTGATTTTTGATTTGGATCCTTTAGGAATTACGACGATTCCACTTTTTATGGGTACTATTGCGTTTAATGCTCTTGTCATAGAATCTCCTGCTTTCCCAAAAGCTACAGAGTAGATGTTTGAATATTTTTCAATGCTCCACACTTTGTTATTTATCCTGATTTCATTATGTGAGATATACTTTGGAATGATATTCTGAGGATCTGCTGCTTGAAGACCTGATTCTAAAATTTCAAGACAATCTTCTTTCTTATCTGTAGTTGCTAATTCTTTGAAATTTTGAATTATCATACTAAAACACAAGAATGCAAGATATAATAATAAACAATGATGCCTTTGATTTATGCACACAGTACGCATTCCAAAAGTTATCAACTTTGGAGAAAATGCACTTGGTGAAACAGAATATCCAAAAAATGCCCTAGTTGTAACAACTGTCCCCCCAGAACTTTCTGACAAATGGTTGGCAAAAATGGGAATTCAGGATTATATGTTATATGATCAAGTGAAACCTGAGCCATCAATTGATGATGTCAATACTGTGATTTCACAATTCAAAGACAAAGATCCATCTGTCTTAATAGGACTTGGTGGTGGAAGTTCAATGGATGTAGTAAAATATGCTGCACCTGAGATGAAAAAAGAAAAAATCTTAATCCCAACAACCTTTGGAACTGGAGCTGAAATGACAACTTATTGTGTTCTAAAATTTGATGGAAAAAAGAAATTGTTACGCGAAGATAGATTTTTAGCTGACATGGCTGTAGTCGATTCATATTTTATGGATGGCACTCCAGAACAAGTCATCAAAAATTCTGTCTGTGATGCATGTGCTCAAGCTACTGAAGGCTATGATAGCAAACTCGGTAATGACTTGACTAGAACTCTATGTAAACAAGCATTTGAGATTCTCTATGATGCAATTATGAATGACAAACCAGAAAACTATCCATATGGTTCAATGTTGTCTGGAATGGGATTTGGTAATTGCTCTACGACACTTGGACATGCTTTGTCCTACGTATTCTCAAATGAAGGTGTGCCCCATGGCTATTCCTTGTCATCTTGTACTACCGTTGCACACAAGCATAACAAATCAATCTTCTATGATAGATTCAAAGAAGCTATGGACAAACTTGGTTTTGATAAATTAGAACTCAAAGCCGATGTATCTGAAGCTGCAGATGTTGTAATGACTGATAAAGGACATTTGGATCCAAATCCAATCCCAATATCCAAAGACGACGTCATTAAATGTCTTGAAGACATCAAAGCAGGTAATTTGTAAAAAATTCATTTTTTTTACTTTTTTTCTATTTTCTTGAAAAATTGCGAAATTGGCAGCTTGATGAAACTTTTTATGCTAATACTCTAAGGTAATTATACTTGGCTTTAAAGAAACTCAAATTTGGCATTCAAAATGGATTAAATGTCGCAAGAGCCGGTTATAATGAAGACCAAATTCTAACAGCTTGTATGTTAGCTGATAAAACTGGATATGATTCAATCTTCTATATGGATCACACCAATGTCCCGCAATGGAAAAATGCAACTGTATTGGATCCATGGGTGATGCTATCTGCAATAGCTGCAGTTACAAATAATGTTGAATTGGGAACTTGTGTTACAGATGCAATTAGAAGACATCCATCTAATATTGCACTAGCTGCAATTACTCTTGATAGAGTTTCAAAAGGTAGAGCGATACTTGGAATAGGTGCAGGTGAGGCTCAAAATCTAAAAGAATTCTGCATTCCATTTGAAAAACCAGTTTCAAAATGGGAGGAACAAATTGAAGTTATTCATACTTTGTATGACTCTACTCCAGATAATACCGTTGATTATACTGGAAAATACTACCAATTAGAAGGTGCATGTTTGCAAGCACCACCAGTTAGGAAACCCCGTCCTCCAACTTACATGGCCTCTGGTGGTAAAAGAACATTAGAATTAACAGGAAAACTCGGAGATGGATGGTTACCAATAGGTTACACTCCTGAATTATTTGAAGATCACAAAAAACAAATCCAAGTTTCAATGGATAAGCACAATAGAACTCAAGAAGAAAAAGATAACTTCCAAATGGCTTTAGATATTGATGTATATTTCTCTGAAGATGCAGAAGAGTCTTGGGCAAAAATGAAAGAAGCTGTAAAAGTTAGTTTGTTCAAGCCTGAAGTTTTGAGAGTGCATGGACTAAAAGAAATTGAAGGATTTGATTTTGTAAAATACTTTACAGAATATTCAATGTCTGATCAAAGTTGGATTGTAAAAATGAGAGAAGCTGCAACGAAAATTCCAGATAAAATAGCACGTTCATCTACTGCTGTTGGAACTCCTGAAGACATCATTCCAACATTTGAGCGATTTATGGATGTTGGTGTTAATCACTTTGTAATTAGATTTTGGGGAAAGAATTACTTTGGCTCTATTGATAAATTTGCAAGTCATGTCATGCCTGCTCTTAGGGAAAAGGCCAAACAATAGGCATGTCATACAATAACATATAGAAAATCATTTACTTTACTTGTTTTTATGATGGATGATGAATTTCCTGAATCAGTTAAAAAATGCCTTGATATTTTAGATGAAA
>CAZBBN010000179.1:0-3157 GCA_964490195.1 uncultured Nitrosopumilaceae archaeon | reverse complement strand
GATTTATGGAAAATATGTCTAGATGAGAAAGGAAAAAGATTCAGAAGAAAAGACATCAGCAATTCATTGAAAAAATTAGAGGTATTGGGATTTATCAAAAAAATTAGAATGTCAAGTACAGACACATATTATAACAAATTATCATATTCAAATCCTGATGATTATGTGGGATTTGTCAACAACATCATGTTCACTAATGAGTCTAAAATTAAGGAATCATTAAAAAAATTAGAAAGCAGAAAAATATTTGTAGATATTTCAAAGGATCTCAATTCTTACAAATCAGCAGAACAAAGCAAATGGAATTATGAAAAATTATTAGAGGCATTTTCTAATTTAACTGAGCTTGCTTCTGCCATACAATTAGTCAATGAGATAAGTAAAGATGAAGGATTGAAAAAGAAATTGAAAGTTTGTTATTCAGAGATAAAAGAAACACTAAATCTAACCAACGAAAAAATCATCACTGATAGAAAATCAAATGAAATTATTGTTCTGCAAAGACGTTTTGTAGGAAGGATTCCAAGTCCAGGATACCTCAAACTTTAAAATTTAAGCACCAGTAGGATTTTTCATAAATTTCCAACTTATTCATAAAAATAATTGTTCAGAAAAGGATCAGAATAAAATAGATATAAAATTTTTATACTCGCTTTATTTTGCAGCATTATGAAATGTCAATGTACAGATGATGACTCATTGTGCATGTTTTACCATACTATAAAAAATCCAGATTCTATAAAACCAAAAAATGAATTTCCAGATTTTGACGAGGCGTGAAGCCCCGATTTTCATTCAAACTAGAAGTTATTTTGGATAAAATATCTGTTCGATTAATTTTTGCATGTTACTTATCCTCTTTTTAGAAATGCCAGTAATCCTTGCAATCTTTGACACATCATATTTTAAAAGATCTTTTGCAACCATGATGTTGCACTCAGAAAATATTCTTAATTCATTTTGTGACAAATTAAGAATTGTGATGGGGTAGAGATTGTATTTTTCAATCATCTTTTCCAAACTGTTTGATGCAGGGTATCTCCAAGAAAAAATTTGCTGCCCTATACATTTAGCATATTTTTTTGCATGGTTTGAAACTTGAGTGTTGCAAAAAAGTATTTCCTCTGAAAATTTTGGTTGCATGTCAAGAAATCTTGCATGTGTATACAATGATTCTTTTAGTCCAGTATATCCTCCACGAACTGAATGATACTTACATTCAATCAAAAACTTTTTGTTATTTTTAGTTCCTATCAAATCAATTTCATGTATTGCGCATTTTCCATGAATTTTTGATCTTATTCCAGTAACTTGATAATTATAATATTTCAATATAGATGCAATATAATTTTCAAATGCAAATCCTGCAGGGCCCATTCTCATAATTGCGTCTTTTAGTTGATATCTTTGATGTAGAGCCTTGAGGCCTTTTTCTTCAGAAATAGCACAAAGAACTTTTTTATAAATATCATTTGAGTTCATATCATGATACACTTTAGATTTGACTTTTTTTAAAATCCGCTTTGCAGTTTGCTTACTTGCACCTGCCCTAATGCATGTACTGAGAATCTTGTTTTCATTAAATTTGACTCGCCTTCCATCAGCTTTGTAAATGAAGAGTTTTCTAGGAATCATGATTTAGTTTGAATTTGAAGAGATTAATCTTTTTATGTTCAAGAACAGTTTTAACCTAAATAGATCATATTAATTTCTAAATAATGACGTAGAGTCAATATCTGAGCCAATAGACATGTCAGAATATTTTTCAGGATTTAATGAATAACACACTTTAGGCTCAAATTGAATCACATTTGCATCTTTTTCAGATAATGATTTAATTTTTGATGAAGAGTTTGTTTTTAGTATTTTTTCTATAATTGAATTTTTGATTTCAGATTTTGTAGGTTCGTCAGTAATGTAATTGACAATCCCCCTAAACTGATATCCTTCCAATTCATCTTTGTTAAAAACAGAGATTGTTACAGATGGATTTGCTTGAATATTTTTGTATGATTTGTGTTCAAAAAAATCAAGCCAATAAATTGCATCTTCTTCAACTTTAAAGAAAATCCTTGGGGAAACATTAGCAAATTTGCCTCCAACAGTCCCCACCACGAAAATTCCTTGAGCCTCAATGAATTTTTTAATAGAGTCAGGAATTTTTACCATAGTAAAATTTACTTTTTAATCGTAATAAAAATAGTGTTCTAATATCAAAAATGTGAGTTATTTTCCATCTTTTGTGAGTAAGTTGGTCGGTGCTAATGATCTTGAAATATCCAATTTTTCTTTCAAGTGTTATGTTCATCCCATAAACTCTATTCTATCAGATTGTAAAATCATACAAACATCCCAAGGGGTAATTACTCGGTCTTGATATATTACATAAGGATGTGACATCACATACATCATCTTTGAGAGTTCTGTCAGATTCAAATCTTTGGAAATTTTCATAGCTTCTTCTAATTTGAATGATTCCTCAAATTTCCTTTCCAAAAATTTTACGTCTCTGAGAAAATTAAAATCTTTTGCAATACTCTGAATTAATAGTCGATCACTAATGAAATAATTTGTATCTTTCAGTAACAGTTTTCTTGTATTATTATTCAACATGAGTTGAATTATTTCTTTTATTGAATTATCCTTTTCAAAAGTAATTACATTTTTTGTCGGAAATTCAGAGAGGGTCAAATCAGTTATACAATTAGCACCAATTTCCAATAATTTTCTTCCAGATATGGCAGAATATCCACCTAAATGATTGGGAATTATAGAAAATGCACGCCTGGTCTCCTTCCACTTTGTAAGAAGTTCATCAAGAGTAGTAATAGGAGATAAAATTACAAGATTTTTGTCGAAAATTTGTTCAACAGTTAGATTATCAAAAAAATCAGGGGATGGATTTTTAAAAATATTTTCAATTATTTCTCTGCCTCCAATTACTCCAATTGGTATTTCATCTCCTTCAGTTACAACAAGAGAATCAGTAAAAGATTCCAAATAATGGATCAGCATACCTGTCGCAACCCATATTTTATTTTCTTTTCTAATGCTTACTGCAGGAGTAGAAGTAAATGATAGAGGAAGTAGTTCTTTTAGAGTTTTATTAATTATTGACAAAAAACATCATTTTTTAAAAAACAGATTCAGTATTTAC
>CAZBBN010000178.1:0-3167 GCA_964490195.1 uncultured Nitrosopumilaceae archaeon | reverse complement strand
GAAAATCCTATTGTAACTGAAATTGTTCCTGCTCCCACATTTTACAAAGCAGAAGAATATCATCAAAAATATTTTAAGAAACACGGATTTTCTTAAAATTACTTTACAATTAATACTGGAATTTTGGATGTGTGTATTACATAGTTTGATGTACTGCCAAAGAAAATCTCTTTAGCTGAACTTCTTCCACGTGATCCTATTACTATAATATCAAATTTGTCTTTTCCATGTGCTAGTTTGACGATATTGTGTCCAACCTCTCCTCTCATCAATCTGTCTTTGAATACAATTCCGTTCTGCGCTGCTTTGGTCTTTGCTTCTTCCATGATTTTTTTTACTTCTTTATTTAGCGCCTTTTCAACTGAGCCCACTCCTCTGAATTCTGAATGCGGTGGTGCGTAAATGGAGTACACTCCAGTAATTATTGCTCCACATTGTCTGGCTAAAGTGATGGCCATCTCAAGACCTCTAATGGAGTATTTTGATCCATCCAATGGAACTAAAATTTTTGAAATTTTCTTACGTTTCACACAAATTCCATATTTTTGAACTTAAAAAAGATAGTCTATATTATTAATTTAAAATCCGTTTTTACCATTGATCGCTATTTTCATTAAATTTATCTAGTTATGTTATTGAGCTAAAATAATGGAAGAAAAATTCCTTCAAATTGACGAAAATAAAATTCGATATCTCGAATCTGGTAATTCTCAAAAAACACTCGTACTTGTTCATGGGTTAGGTGCATCAGCTGAACGATGGAATAAAGTAATCCCAATTTTTGCAGAAAACTATCGTGTATTGGTTCCTGATCTCATAGGCTTTGGATATAGTGATAAACCGCTGGTAGACTATACTCCTGCCTTCTTTTCAGATTTTTTAAAAAAATTTTTTACTGCAACTAATACCGAATGTGCCAGTATTGTTGGTTCCTCATTAGGAGGGCAAGTATCTGCAGAATTCAGCATATCTCACCCTCAGAATGTCGAGAAACTAATTCTCACATCTCCAGCTGGAGTGATGGAACGTTCTACACCCGCACTTGATGCATACATTATGGCTGCCTTGTACCCTAATGAACAAAATGCAAAAAAAGCATTTGAACTGATGGAATGTTCTGGAGAAGAGGTTCCAGAAGAGATTGTTAATGGTTTTGTAGAGCGAATGAAATTGCCTAATGCAAAACTAGCCTTCATGTCGACCATTTTAGGATTGAAAAATTCAAAACTAGTTTCATCAAAACTTGAATCTATTCTTGCCCCTACTTTGATCATTTGGGGTACTGATGATCCAGTGATTCCAATTGAAAATTCTGCCATTTTTATTTCCAAAATTCCTGGTTGTCGACTTTTTAAAATGGAGCGGTGTGGTCATACTCCATATGTTCAAGAACCGCATATTTTTTCAACCCGTGTCTTAGAATTCCTAACTGATTCTTAGATCATTTAAATACAACATATTTCCTATGGATACCAATGAATGGTAATCAAAACCTATACGATCCTAGTGAAATGTTCAAATCTTGGATCCAAAAAAGTGGACGTGCTCAAGCAGAATTTATGAAAAATTTTGGGGCTTTGATGACAAATCAACCTACCCAAACATTCAATCCTTTAGAAACACTAAAGGGAGTTTCTGAAAGTGCTCGAAAAGCTCAATCTAACATTATGGAGAACGTAGCATCAATGCAAAGCAAAAGCATGGATACCATGTTTAACATTGGACAAATGCTTCCATCCTTCATGAATTGGGGTGCATACAAAACTACCATTAGTAGTAATGGACGAATCTCAATCCCTGAAGCTGAACGTAATGCACTTGGCTTGAGTGATGGTGACTTGGTTCAAGTTATCATCCTACCAATTGCAAAAAAATCAAAAAATAAGGGGGTGAAACAATGAGTAAAAACGAAACAACCGGAAATTCAAAAGATCTATTTTCTGCATATCAAGAAAACATAGATAAAATCTTCAATGGTATCAAACAATCAGTACCACAGTATCATCAATCAATAACTAACGTACAACAGGAATACCTACAAGCATATGAAAACATAGTAGATTCAACTATCGCACTACAAAAAGAATATGTAAAGAAAGCAGGTATTGCAGCAAATATTCCTGAAGCAACACTAAAAACAATTCATGATACAACAGAAGAATTCGTTAAGGCAACTTCTATACAAAATCAAGTATCTCTTGCAACTATTGATGCAACACAACAAAACATCAAAACATTCAACGATAATGCAAAGTCATTTGCTGATCTAAGCAGAAACATTCTACAATCTTGGATTTCTGTATTCACAACAAAGAATAATTAAAAATTTTTTCCTTTTTCTTTTTTTATGATCTTTTAGCCAACCATTGTCCCAGCTCAGGTAACACCTTCTTTTGTGATAATGAGCTAGCAATCATCCCTACATGTCCTGTTGGATACATTCTCAATGTTTTATCCTCACTTCCAATGGCATAATGCAAAGGCATACTGCATTCAGGGGATACAAGGTGATCACCTACTGCAACTTGTGTAAATACTGGCATGTCTATTTTTTTCAAATCAATTTTTTGCCCCTCTATATACATCTTGTTTTGAATCAGTAAATTGTCTTGATAAATATCTTTAATCCATTGTTTGAATAATTCCCCTGGAATTGGAGGTGTATCTCCTAACCATTTTTCAACTCTAAGGAAATTATCTACAAATTTCTTGTTATCAATATTTTTGAAAAATTTAACATATTTTTCAATTCCTTGTTCAAATGGTTTGAGTACTGAAAAGCAATAATACATGAATTCAGGGGGCATATTTCCTATGATTTCTACCATTTTATCCACATCCATATGCTTTGCAAGATTGCTAATTACAGTGGTATCGCGCCATCCATCAATAACTGGAGCAGTTGCAATGTAATTTTTTACACTTTCTGGATGCAATGATGTATATGCTGTAGCAATTGTAGCTCCAGTACAATATCCTTGTAATGAAATTTTTTCACTTGATGATTCATTTTTAATATATTCTACATATGAGTCCAAATATCCATTCACATAATCATCAAAATCAAGATACTTGTCCATGCTAGTAGGTGTTCCCCAATCTAACATGTATACGTCAAATCCTTGCTGTATTAAATTTCTAACCCAACTTTTTTCTGGATGGATGTC
>CAZBBN010000177.1:0-3186 GCA_964490195.1 uncultured Nitrosopumilaceae archaeon | reverse complement strand
CAGTACTATGTCTGAACACAATCCATTTTCGGCTTTACGTAACAGATGATACATGTTCATATTATTCATACGACCTTTGCCTAACTCTGACATGTGGCTAATTGCCCCTGTATTGTATTTAAAAATGTGGTTCGTCTGTGATTCATGAACAGTACAAGTAGGTGATCTTCTCGCCTAAAAATTATAAAAATCTGAACAAACTATGGACTTAATCTGTCTGGATCCCTTGGATACAAAACAACTTCACGAACATTGTCAATTCCAATAAGTGTAGTCATCAATCTATCTAATCCCATACCCCAACCCGAATGTGGTGGCATTCCCCAATCAAATGTTTTTAGATGATCTTGGAATTGCTTAGGATCCAAACCTTGTTCTTGGAGTCTTGCCTTTAACATCTCAGGATTATGTAATCTAGTTCCTCCCGAAGACAACTCTAGATATCCAAATTGTAAGTCAAATGAGCGTGACAATGTGGCATCTTCATCTTTTTCTCTAATGTAAAATGGTTTTAATTTCATAGGCCAATCAATTAAGAAGAAAAATCCTGGATGATTGTTTCCAATTATTCTAAGGTGAGAATCAAGTAAATCATCCCCAAATTCTATTTTTTCACCTACTTTTTGCAATTCATCTACACATTGAGAATATGTAATTCTCTCAAATGGTGATTTTGGAACCTCAATTGTATGACCAATCATTTCTTGTTCTTTTTTACAATTCTCTGCTGTGTACTTGTAAACTTCAATCACTAGAGATTCTAAGACATCCATGACATCATTATAATCCATGAATGCCGCCTCGATGTCTATACTGGTAAATTCAGAGAGGTGTCTGCCGGTGTGAGAATTTTCTGCACGATAGAAATTTGAAATTTCAAAGACTCGTTCCAACCCAATAGTCATCTGCTCTTTGTATAATTGTGGACTCTGAGCTAAATATGCTGTTTTTCCAAAATAATCTAGAGAAAATAAATTAGCACCCCCTTCACTTGCACTCCCAATAATTTTTGGAGTTGTGATTTCTATGAATTTTTTATCAGTCAATGTTTTTCGCAATGACTGTAAAACATGATGTCGAAGCTTGAAAATTGAAGCTGTTTTTTGGTTTCTCATATCTAGTGCACGATGATTTAATCTGGTATCAATATTACTTTCAACTCTACCAATAGGATCAACTGGCAATGGATGAACAGCTTTGCCTAACACCTCGATTTCATCTGCTTTAATTTCAAATGCAAAGTCTCTGGCTTTAGTCTCTTGTACAATTCCTTTCACAGAAACTACACTCTGACGATTAATCTCTCCTAAATTGTCATTTAATTCTCCTTTTACAATTACTTGAGATATTCCTGTAACATCACGTAGAGTGATAAATGACATTTTGCCTAGCTTTCGAAAATCCTCTACCCATCCACCTAGAACTACCTGTGTTCCAATTAACTGAGAAGTCAATTCATCTATATCGTGAGTTTTTACAAAAACCATGCCTATCTTTTATCCTCGAATTCTATCTCAATGTCAAGGTTTCGGGCATTTCTAACAATTTGTATGACTTTTTCAGTATCTATGGGAAACTTTGGTGTCCATTTGCCTGATACTACTGCTTTGGTCTTTTGAACTCCACCTGGTGCCCATACTGAATTAATTGATAGAATTTTGGTAGGGAAGAGTAAATCCTCGATGAATCTTCTGTCATTTTCATCAGCTTCTACTAACCAAATTTTTCCCTTGAATTGATCTTGAAGTAGTCTGTATAATGTACGACTTTGCCTAATGATCATAATGTCGTTTTTTGCTAATGATAAAACAAAATTTCCATCAAACTCCTTACAAGAGTATAGCGTAAAATTTTCAATTTCTTTATTTGATTTTGCAGTATTTGCAAGAATAATTGATGCATCTACGTCTGCTTTTGTAAGTTCCCCTGCATCTACCTTTCCCTCACATTTTGGACAAAGAACTGCATTTTTTGCATCAAAACCACAAATTGGAAGTATCATTTGAATCGACTTTTTTTCATTTCAACAATGTTGTTTATATCCCTTAGTGCAAAACAAAAATTCTAGTTTGGATCAAATAGAAATATGGTTTTTTTAGACATTCGTGGATTATCTGTAAAATATCATTCATCTTCTGGTCCAGTTTATGCCGTAGATGATGTGGATATTCAATTAGATGATGGAGAATCTATTGGAATTGCTGGTGAGAGTGCATGTGGAAAAAGTACATTGGGGTTGTCAATCATTAGAATGCTTTCTGGAGGAAATGTCCAAGGCAAAATTTTCTTTGAAGGTGATTCTCTTTTAGATATGAATGAATCCGACTTTGATACAAAATATAGATGGAAAAAAATCTCAATGATTTTTCAGGGTGCTATGAATGCACTAGATCCTGTTTTTACCATAAAGGAGCAATTTCTTGAAATTTTAAAACAACACAACTTTGCTGGAAGTTCCAATCAATTAATTTTAGATGCCATGAATTCTGTTAGTTTAGATGAGGCTGTTTTGAAAAAATACCCTCATGAGTTAAGTGGAGGTATGAAACAAAGGATAGTAATTGCAATGGCATTGCTTTTAAAGCCAAAATTTGTTATTGCCGATGAACCTACTACTGCACTTGATGTATTAATTCAGGCTCAAATTATCAATTTACTAAAAACCCTCAAAAAAGGAGGAATGTCTTTTTTGTTAATCACACATGATTTGGCTGTATTGTCTGAAATTTCAGACAAGATTGGAATAATGTATGGTGGACAAATTGTTGAATTTGGCTCTTCTGAAGAAATTTACAAAAATCCAAAACATCCTTACACAAAAGCACTATTGGAATCTATTCCAACATTGAAGGGCGGTCCTCCAAAATACATCAAAGGAATTCCTCCGAGTTTACTTGATGCCCCTACTGAATGTAGATTTTTAGAACGATGTCCATTGGCAATGGAAAAATGCAAAGTTCTTCCTCCTAAACTTAAAACTGAAACTGGATATGTCCAATGCTGGCTTTATGAAGATGAATGATTTTTTAATTTAGGAATTCACTATCAATTTTTTTCAAATAAATTTCCTGAATCTCTGTAATTTCTCGTTGTGTTGTATTTTTTGAAATCATCTTAAGATAATTTACTATATCTTGGTTTTTTTGTATTTTTAATTGCTGGAATTGCTGAAAGTCATCGTTTACC
>CAZBBN010000176.1:0-3192 GCA_964490195.1 uncultured Nitrosopumilaceae archaeon | reverse complement strand
TGAGATATTCCCTTTTGCATGGCCTCAGTTTCTAGTTCTGCAACCAGTTTTTCTGAAAGTCTATAGGTCACTGTTCTTGTTTTTTCCTTTTTTGTAATGATGGATTTTATTTTTACTGTAGAGACATTCATGGTGTTACCATGTTAAGATCATACTTAAGTTAGGATCAATACATTCACACAATAGTAATAATTTGTTATCAAATATGATAATCTACGAATCGAGTATATTTTTCAATGCTATAACTGCAATATGGGAAAATTTTGCAAAAAATGTGGAAAATTAATGAAGAATATCAATGCCACTCATTGTTCTGATGAATGCCTTTTGTCAGACGTTAAGAACAGCAAGTCTCTGGATAAATCCTCAAAAGGTGCAGAAACATGGACTGAAGAAGCAGATCCTTGGAAATAATTTATACATAAAATTTAACATAATTTTAAAAAAACATCAATTTTTGATCCTAATCTAAGATGGAATTCTAGACTCAACAAAAAATAGCATAAAGGTAGTTCAAGGCAGGCAATAGAATTGCTTTTTAAAACTTGAGAAGAGTATTTTTGCAATGTTTCAAACATGAAAAATAAAAAAATAGATTTATTGCTATTCAATAACAAAAGCAATTTTTACATTTGTGCGATATTCTGAAATCTTTCCATTTTCTACTTTTGCCTTGAAACTAAGCACATCTACTGAATGAATATTTTTCAGACTCTCACCAGCTTTGCTAATGGCTGATTCTACGGAATCTTCCCAACTTTTGGATGATGTTCCAATGAGTTCTATCAATTTTACTACCAATTAATCACCTCCATTTTCTCAAAATGAATTAGAATCAAGTTCAATAAAGGAAGAGATGTAAAATTTCATTGTTGATAATTGGATAATAATTTGCAAATAATTCCAACATAATTATAAATTTTTTTAATGTTTGATCCTAGTATCAGATGTGATAATTTTGATCATATGTTTATATCATTTTCACGTAACATATGACGGATAATAGCCAACCCGAAAGAAAATGATTTGAGTAATCATGTCAATGTTTGATCTTTGGATCAATCTATGTCTGGGAGACTGTTATCCATCCTCTCCAAAATATTCATCTGTACAAAATTGTTTACAATGATTATATTGTCGATTCTTAGAATATAATCATGATTTTATGGATCATGTGATATTATAATAATATACAAAATGTCTGTTGCAACATCTAAAAAAATAGAACAAACATCAAGCAAAGAAAATCCTAATGGCATATACTCTGTTTTTCAAAAGCTGTTTTTTTAAAGAGATATTGTCGAATCTGTATTTTTCTTTCGCAGTTCAATTATTTCTTCTTGATGTTATCCATAGTAGGAACAAATGTTTTGGATGACAAATAATCTAAAACATATTCAGGAGTTAATTCTCGAATTTGATTTCTAAATTTAAATCGGTCATCTGCAGCAATGAAAACTAAGAGATTTACTAACTTTTATTACTAGAATATGGGTAATCCAATTTTTCTAATACTTGTTTTAGAACGTTTTTTAGCACGTTTGGACAATGTCTTTAGTAATTTTTGGCTTAATTCCTCTAAAACTTCACTTAGATCAAATCCAACTGAATTATGAATCAAAGGAGCATGATGAGGTGTTGTAATCATTATGGATACTTCGTACTTTCCTTCTTTTTTACTTCCAGTTCTTTGTTGTTTGATTGAAACTCTAGCTTCATGAATTTCTGAATACACCTTTTGTAATCTTTTGAGAGTGTTCTCAAATTTTTTGCTAATCAAATTAACATTTTTCTGATCTTCTGGCAGTCCAACTATGTATAATGGAATTGGCGTTTCTATTTTTGATGCTAACAATCCAAGAATATCTCTATAGGTGATGATTCCTTGAAGGTTGTCCCAAAGAGTAACTAAACAACATGACGTGTCTGTTTTTAGCATAGAGTTTACAATCTTGTTGAGATCATCATGATGTGTGCATTGTGGAATTCTAGGGCTGCCTATATTTCCAATTCTAGATTCTAGTTTGTGAAGAGTTCTGATTCCCCTTGATTTTCTTCCTTGACTTTCTCGTGGTAAAACATATTCTAAAATATGTGCCGATGTAAGAACTCGTTTGATTTTTCCGTGGTCCATCACAGGTAGATGATCCAGTTTCTTTGAAGTCATAATTCTCCTAGCATTACTGAGTGATTCTTCTGAAGAGATTATTATTGGATTCTGAGTGTAAATCAAATTGGCTTTAATCCATTTATTGTCTTTAGTTGAAAGAAGCTTCAAGATTCGTTTTGCAGTAACCACTCCCATGATCTTATTTTTTTGAACTATAGGTACTTCACGAATTCTATAATGAGCAATAATATTTGCAGCTTTTTGAATTGAATCATTTGGGGTTATAGATGGAATAGAATAAAGGAATGGTTCTACCTTCATTGTTGTAATGTTTTTGGCGTTTAGGAGTACTCTGATGTTAGTTGAAAGAACTGATTTTCCATTAAGATAAAAAACATCATATGCATTATTTTTTGAAATTTTGCCAATAACACTTGAAAGTGTGTCTGATGGCTCAATCATAGTTGCTTTAGAAATTAGTGGCTTTACTTTGGAAGATTGTATATCTCTTAGATGTTCATAAATTGTATCAGTAATCATTTTGCTCTATCTATTTGAATTTCTCCCTTGTTTTAAATTAAAAGAAAGGCTTAGTTTAGTAAGAATTCCAATGGTTTTCCTTCGTCTGGACTTACAATTAGATTACCAATCCCTCTTCTTGCCCTAAACCCTACTGCATCACGAAGTGACACGCTATCTAAAACAGAGATTAGAAAGGCAGTAAGATACCTTTCAACATATAATGCATCAAGATCAAGTACCATTAATGCAAAAAAGACACATATTATTTGATTGTATGAATTGATTCTCAGATTTGATTTTTGAGTAACTTTAACATTGTCATAATTGAGATTTTTCTAAAAATTTGATAGTGAAATATGTGCAAATATCTTTCCAATTTCCACTTGTCTTATTGATTCAAATTCTGGCAGATATTTGCAATCAATCTCAAGATCAATACACGGGATTTTTGCCCGTTTTGGTCTCAGATAAGATTGGGCTTTATCTGTGAATTATGTTGCAGATGTTGAATTTGATGCAGAAAAATTTGAGTGATGCTTGTTTTGGGATCAGTTGAATAA
>CAZBBN010000175.1:0-3246 GCA_964490195.1 uncultured Nitrosopumilaceae archaeon | reverse complement strand
GTTTTTACTGTAAATTCGGATCTGGTGGTCATGACAGAAAGAATGAACTTCCACCAATGTAATTATTTTGTACTAAGAAAAATTTTTGGTTTCTTTGTAGTTTCATGATAGCATCGTTTTCTACAAAGGCACACCTCTTTTTGTCAAAAATGATGCATTGACAGATGAGAATCAATGTATGATTTTGAAGGTTGTTTACACTCATGTTCCATTGCAAAATTGGCATTCATACCAATAATTCTATTATTCCATCACCCTTGCAAAAAATATATTTTTCATCAGTCATGATTAATTTTCCTGCAAGTGTAAATTAGAACACATGTGTCAAAAGAATTGTAAGAAAATTCAGATAAATCCAGTTAAGCTTATACTTGAACGAACTTCAAAGTTATTGTGGCGATAGAAGATATTCATGAGTTTATTTCTGAACTAGAAGAAAACGGAGAATTAAAGAGAGTAAAAACTCAAGTCGATACAGATTTAGAAATTGCAGAAATCCTAAGAAGAGAAATGTATTCTAAGGGTCATGCAATTCTTTTTGAAAATGTAAAAGGATTCGATATGCCAGTTTTAGGAAATGCATTTGGTTCAATGAAGAGATTAGAGATAGGACTTGAGATGACAGATTTTACTGAAATTGGTCAACGTATTGCAGACATGACAAAGATGGACATACCATCAGGATTACTAAACAAAATAAAAAAATTTCCAGAACTATCAAAGATGGCAGCATCATTTCCTAAAGCAGAAACGAGTGGACCAGTAACCCAAATAACATCAAGTGATGCATCTTTTGATGATTTACCAATTTTAAAATCATGGCCAAATGATGCAGGAAGATTCATCACTTTAGGATTAGTCGCAACAAAACATCCTGAAACGGGTATAAGAAATCTTGGAGTATATAGAATGCAAATTATTGACAAGACACATGCATCAATGCATTGGCAGAAACATAAGAGAGGAGCTCATCATGGAGATATTTCAAAAGATAGAGGAGAAAAAATTCCAACTGCAATAATTATTGGAGGAGAGCCTGCAACAATATTTTCATCAATTGCACCAGTTCCAGAAGGACTTGACAAGTACTTGTTTGCAGGAATTACACGAAAGGAAGGGATCAAAACTGTAAAATGTAAAACAATAGATTTGGACGTTCCAGCAAATGCAGAGATTGTTTTAGAAGGGTATGTTGATCCTGCAGACATTAGAGACGAAGGACCATTTGGTGATCATACAGGATACTATACACCAGTTGAACCATATCCAACATTCACACTTACTGGAATAATGAGAAGAAAAGATCCAATTTATGTAACAACAGTGGTGGGTAAACCAATTCTAGAGGATGCATACATTGGAAAAGTAATTGAAAGATCATTTTTACCATTGATACAAATGTTCCATCCAGAAGTGGTAGACTTTAGTATGCCAGCATCTGGATGGTTCCAAGGATTTGCGGTAATTTCAATCAAAAAGAGATATCCAGGTCAAGCAAAGAAAGTAATGATGGGATTATGGGGAATGGGGCAGTTGGCATTAACAAAGATGTTCGTGGTAGTAGATGACGACATCAATGTTCACGACATCAATGATGTAATTTGGGCAATTACTACTAGAGCAGATGCTGCAAGAGATACAACAATTATCAACAACACCCCAACTGATACTCTAGATCCAGCATCACCTCTTGTCAATTTAGGTTCTAAGATGGGAATTGACGCAACACAAAAAACTAGAGAAGAGGGATATGAAAGAGAAATTCAGGAACCAGTAAATGTTGATGATAAAATAAAGAGCCTAGTTGATGCTAAATGGTCTGATTATGGACTATAGTATTACAGGGTTATAGAAATTATCTCGTTCTTCTACTTCATAGCCAATCTGATGAATTGCATCCATGATTATTTTGTCAGTGAGTTCAGTTGAGCGTGCGCCAGTGCATGAAACTACCTCTTCCCCAATCAAAGTTCCACCAAAATCATCAGCGCCATACTGTAATGCAAGTTGTGCCATACCAACACCGTTAGTAAGCCATGAAGATTGGATGTGTGGAATTAATCCATCAAAGACCAATCGAGATATTGCAATCATCTTCAATAGCTGTATTCCTCCAGTCCCATATTCTACCAGACCTTCTTCATGCATCAAAGTATTGTTTGGCTCAAAATTCCATGGGATAAATGCCATAAAGCCTTTAGTTTTTTCTTGGAGTTTTGCAATTTTGAAAAAATGTTCAACAATATCATTTTTGTGTTCTACATGACCATACATCATTGTTGCAGAAGCTGGAATTCCAAGTGAGTGTGCCTCATCCATAATTCTAATCCAATCATCACTGGAGATTTTCTTTGGACTGATAATGTCTTTAACAGAATCCGTTAAAATTTCAGCACCAGCGCCAGGTATTGATTGTAGTCCAGCATCTTTTAGTCTAGATAAAATTTCTTTAGTGGAAGATTTCTCAACTTTTGCAATCATGTCAATTTCAGATGTAGATAATCCATGAACCCCAACTTTTGGGAATTTTTCTCGAATCATTTTAAATGCATCCTCATAATATTCTATCTTCAAACTGGGATTGTGTCCGCCTTGAATCAAAACTTGACGAATCTTAAACATGTCCCATGCAGCCTTTATTCTAGATTCTATTTGATCAAGGGTAAGTGTGTAAGAATCCTCAGCTCCAGGAGATCTATAAAATGCACAAAACTTGCAATCAGTGATGCATACGTTGGTATAATTCAAAATAATGTTATTTACAAAGGAGGCTTTTTTGCCAAACTGTTTTTTTGTCAAGTTTCCTGAAACAAGACCCATCAAATGAACATCATCAGATTCTAAGAGTCTCAAACAATCATCAGGTCCAGGGCGTTGGCCGTTAAGAGAATTTTCTAAAATATCTTTAATGTCGCTTTTTTGTATCTGCTCAGTAGTCTGACTCAATTGTTGTACATCCTTTACATTTTCTATTTAATCCTTGATAGAAATAATGAATACACCAAATGAGTGATTTGTGCTCAATTTTAAAAAAAAGACTAATTTACGAGTCACGTTATTTTTAAGTAGGGCACAAAAACCAGATCAACGCATGGTATCAGGTAATCAAATCAGATTAAATCGAATTCTTCGAAAAGGAAGAATGTTATGTATTCCAATGGATCATGGTATTTCAAATGGACCAATTGAAGGTCTTGAAGATCCTGCATCTACAATTTACAAATGTGAAGGACATGGACTTACTAG
>CAZBBN010000174.1:0-3290 GCA_964490195.1 uncultured Nitrosopumilaceae archaeon | reverse complement strand
AATGCAAAAAAAAGCTGAAGATATAGGATACAAAACATCCACAATGCAAATTTTTGGAGACATTAAAGAGGCAGTACCAAAAATACTCGGAAACATTTCAGATAATCAAAACACGTGTTTGATTTTTGGGGGTGAAACAACAGTAAGAGTTTTGGGAAAAGGAGTGGGCGGGAGAAACCAAGAATTAGTTTTAAGAATTTTAAAAAATACTCAAAAATCAAAAAAAATGGTTATTGCATCAATGGGTACAGATGGAATAGATGGAAATTCCAGGTTTGCAGGTGCAATTACAGAAAATATCAAAGTAGATTTGAATGTGATGAAAGAATTTCTCAAAAATAGTGATTCAGGCAGATTCTTTCAAAAGCAAAAAGGAAATATTGTCACAGACTTTACACATACAAATCTAATGGACATAGGTGTGATTTTAAGATAAACCAAATTAGTTTAAAATTTCATTTATGACAATCACAACTACAACTGTTGGATACACACCTATGAGTAATGCAATCTTTGCAACCTTTACTCCTTCCACTTTTTACTCGTAACCGCTCTTTATCCAATTATACCACTGAAGATTTTGATTCAAAATAAACTATTGTTAATTAAGATTGAAAAAACTATTCTGATTTTTGGTAATACTCTACAGGATGAGAAAATTGCCTATTATAATCAACTTCTAACCAGAATTTCTCTTCATCAATTTCTTTACCTTCTTCAATCCAAACATTCAGAATTTTTTGCATGAACATTCGTGTTGTGTCATCAATTTGAGGTCTCACTCCAGTATTTTTTTCTATTCTGTCTCTTTCTTCATTGAATTTTTTCAATATTCCTTTGAGATTGTTTCCATTAATTTTGGCGACTTTTTTTCTTTTTTCAGTTTGTAAACCTTTTCTTAAATTTGACAAAAAGCCCATAATTCCACCATTTGTTTGATTTAAAAAATAGTTTAAAAGCTAATCCTCAGAATCATCATATTTTTCATCTTGAACATAGTTATCTTGGAGTTCAAGTTGATGATCTTCTTCCTTCATTTCATCTTGTTCTAGTTTCTTCCATTCTTTTGATGGTTCATCATCCTTATCAGTCATAAAATAAAATACAAGTTATTACATATTAGTAAGAGGATAATTTTCAAGTTTGATATTATTGATTATCATAGATCAATCTAAAATTTTTAAGAATGAAATCAAGTAGAGTCAGGCCTAGTTTTTGGCAGTTTAATTGTGAATGTAATAGGATCGTTACTCACATTAATTGTGCCACCATACATATCTAGAAATTGTTTACAAGATGCCAATTCTAAATCAGTTCCTTCATCTTTTGTGGTAAACATAGGCTCAAAAATTTGTTCAGTATTTTCTTCAGGCATTCCAAGTCCTGAATCAGTGATTATAATTGTTGCATATTCTGAATCCACTTTAACGCTGACATTTATCTCACCTTAAGACCAATTGCCCGAACAGTATTTTGTAGAATGTTTGTAACAATTCCTCTGATTTTTATCACACCACATTGAAGCACACATGAATCCAGAGACGGATACAATTCAACATTCTTTGGAAATTTTACCTCATTAATTGAACTTTTTACAATTTCTTTTAAATCACAAGCAATCAATCTAAATTCAGGAATTCGGATAAAACTCAAGACATCGTTGATTTGTAATGTGAGAAATATCTTATTCCATACTCAATATGGAGTTTGTCAACACTTGATCTCTATGGTTTTTTTGTTTTACATTCATTAATTCAATTTGAGATTGTAAGGTTGTCAACGGATTTTTCACATCATGTGCCATTTTTGAAGAAAATTTTCCAATCATTTCCAGTTTATTACTTTCAAATTTATTAAATTTTGACGATAATACTTTATCAAGTTTTTTTGAGTTTGGGTCAGTGTTGATTTTGCTTTTTTCAGAGATTGAGATTTAGAATTTAACCTTTGTTTTGTTATTTGATGAGATTTTTTTGCAACCTCAATTTCTTTTTTTAGTAAAATTAATTTTTTATCTGTTTCATCTGGGTTCTCATGTTCATCCAAGTCTGAATAGACCCTAATGTTTTTTCAGATGCTTTTTCTTCAGAAACATCGATTGTTTCTACATCATCAGAGTGGAAATCATCAATGGTTCCTGTTTCAGTAGGTTTTGACCTTTTGAAGAATACTGTCCTCGGGGATGGCATTCATAGGGTCAATTTCAGGATTTTCTTGGTTTTCCCTATGCATGGATTTTCTCATGAGTTTATAATCAAAATAAGAGATATGACAAGTCAGATGTTCAAACAATTCAAACACGAGAGTTTTTTAAAAAAAATGGTATCCACACGATCTTTTAATAGAATAAAGGAGTAATATGACCAAGAAATAAGATGCTTGAAAAACAATTCAAACCAGATTTGCTATACAACAGTATTGTTCATTTTTACATGGATAAAAAAGGATATTCCAAGGAAAAAGCAAATGCCATTGCCCAATCAGTTGTACAAAAGGAGGCTCAAAGAAGAATATGTAAAAACGAAAAATGCAGACATTTTTCACATGATCATATTAGAAATGCAGAAACGTGTCTAGTTGAGAATTGTGAGTGTAGTAAATTTTTAACTAAGTAAAATCATCTAAAGAATTTTCTATTAGTGGTTGAGCAGTAATACCAATATTTTGCAATTGTTGGGCAAATTCATCTACAAAACCATGAATTGTGTAAACCTGTTCTGCTCCTGATTTTATGACCATGTCTACAAGTTCGTTATAATCACAGTGATCACTCATAGGAATTGAATAATCAGTTCTTCTTCCAAAAGAGAATCTAGAAGATTGTGCCCATCCACTAAATCCAATTGTTACTGCCCCATATTTTGACTTCATATCTTGAATGAATCTATTCTTGCTTGACATCATTGGTGCTACCATCACCCATGGTTTTTTTTCAAGCAATCCATTTTTTTCAGCTTCTGAATGACCAATTCCGTCCTTTAATGGAACTCCAAATTTTTGGTGAAGTGAATTCATATCTTTAACAGAGTCATGAAAGTAAAGTGGTCCCCAATGACCAAATAGTTGTGTAATGGTTTGTGCTTTTCCCAATTGATAACCCATTAAAATTATAGGTATGCCTTTACCATAAAGTTCGGAAATCAATTCATTGACTTGTTTTTGAATTTCCTCCATTTTTGGAAAAATAAATTCGGGCAATCCAAACGTGCATTCAGTAATCAGTGTTTTACATTTTGGAATTTTGGCGCCTTTTAGAAAACCTCTATCCCGCGTACAGATATCTCCAGTAT
>CAZBBN010000173.1:0-3291 GCA_964490195.1 uncultured Nitrosopumilaceae archaeon | reverse complement strand
CTTTCATCTACAATAATTCGTAGATTTTCTAATTTCACAAATAGTACTTGGAATGAATTGTTAATATCTTATATGAAATTGGAGTGAGGATTACTTTCTAGGATTATCTTCTGTAGCCGGAGGACTTGTAGAACCACCTTTCATCATTTCAGTAATTTTTGTTTCTTGTTCTTTGAGAGTTTCTTTGAGACGTGTTTCTTGTTTGTCAAGTACAGTTACACGTGTTTTTGCCATTTCTGCTCTTTCTTCTAATTCATCAATAAGTTCTTGTTTCGTTGATTTTATCAAAACAGTTCCAGCCTGTTTAAAGACGGCATCACCATCGGCGACTTTTTTTAATTCATCAAGTGCCTTTTCTGTTTCTGCTTTTTCCATCTCAAGATGTTGTTTTTGAGTCATAACTGATTGGAGGCTTTGTTGAGATTGTTGTAGTTTCATTACTTGCTCTTGAAGCCATGGTGGCATTTGTGGAGATGACATAACTACTCAAAAATTTTGTTTCATTATATCTTTACCGATTCAATTGAATCGTGACTTGCCTGAATAAGTCTAAGAGTGGAATTTAGATTTGCTCGGAGATGAGTCAATTGTTCTGATTCGACTGAAATCACAATATTTTCATTATACATTATTGTTGTTTTTACAGGATTTTCAGGATAAAAATCGTTGTCAGTATTTATAGAATCAAAAATTGCTTTTGTCTTGTCTTTTGCATCAACTGTGATTTTTGCACTAAAGTTTAATGTCATATGCAGTTCCAGCTACTTTATAGCTGCATTTCTTACAAGACCAAATTCCTACAGCATCTCTACCAAAAGTTTTTGAACCACACTCAGGGCATGTTCTTTTTTCTTTTAATTGGAGATGGATTTTTGTATATTGTTTTCTAAGTTTAATTCCGTAACGAGCACCTAATCCTTTAAGAGATTTCTTTGCTTTTGCCATTTTATTGACCTGCCGTTTGGGCTTGTTTTAATTTTTCTCTTATTTTTGTGCCTACTCGTACTGATATTTCCCCACATTGATTAATTTCATCTTGTGAGAATCCATCAGAGCCGCCTTTTTGTAAGGCACAAATATTTCCATCAGAGTCAGATGTAATTGTAATTCGTGAATCCATGCTAGCCCATTCATCACCATTTGGATCAACTACAATATGATTTCCAATTTTACCCATAGTTACGGAGACAGGAATAGTAGCAATTGGTACTGGAGTATCTTCACCCTCAACTAATGTTGGAGTATCGTCAATCCAATTCCATTTTGGAGTTTTTGATGAAAGCAATGCTGCAGTTGCTGCATATGAACATGCATCAAATAGATTACCATCATAATCAACAACGACATTATCTGCAAAAACACCCACTACTGATTTGTTCTTCTCAATTACTAGTTGAGAAACATCAATCATGTGGCTCTCTCTAATTCCTCTATCAACAACTCTTGCTAGTTCAATCACATCAGGTCCTGGTGGACCAGTTTCAACAGTTGGATGAGATAGTGGTAAAAGTTCAGCAGTACAAATGAAAATTCCTTTATCACCCATATCAGGGAAAGGTCTGTCAGGTTGGATTTTTACTCCACAAATTACTTCTGTCTCACCAAGACGAACTCTTGCTGAACCATTAGCTTTTGGGATTGCGTTAATTTCAATTGAAACTTCTCTTGGCTCATCTAGTGCACGTCCGTCTACTCTTTTTCCTTGCTCAAGTAATTCAACAATTTGTAATTTCTTTAATTCATCAAGGACAGAAGTAGATGCCATTTCTATTCAGCTCCATTTCCAAAGTATTTGTCTTGGAGTGCTTTCTTTTGAATATCATAAACAATTTTGCAACCATCAACTCCTACTTGTACACATTTCTGGTATTCTTCTGGAGTGAGAACACCATCTAATTGTAATAGCGTAATTTTTTCTAGATTTGGCATGTAACCAATTGGCATATCTGCTTGACCTGCTTGGTCTTCTTCATTGTTAACATCAAGAACTACAGTATCTGCAACTTTACCTGCAGCACATGCTGCCACCATATCTCTCATTGGAATTCCAGCATCTGCTAATGCAACAGAAGCTGCTGAAAGGGCAGCACAACGAGTACCACCATCTGCTTGTAACACTTCAATGAATACATCAACTGCAGTTCTTGGGAATTTATCCAACATTACTGCAGGCTCTAATGCTTCTTTGATTACTTTGGAAATTTCAATCTCTCTTCTTGAAGGAGCTGGGTTTTTTCTTTCTCCAACAGAGAAAGGTTCCATATGATATCTAACTCGTAAAATTCCGGTATCAGTATTTGACATGTGTTTTGGATGTACATCTCTTGGACCAAATACACCAACTAGGATTTTGTTTTCACCAAATTCAATGTATGCTGAACCATCTGCATTTTTTAGTCCACCAGCTTTAATCATTATTCGTCTTGGCTCATCTACTTTTCTGCCATCACAACGTATACCATTCTCGTCCAATAGGACCATTGTTGCGTCTCTTCCGCCCATTATGATTCACCTTTTGATTCTAACATTTCTTTCACTTGATCAGTCAAATTAGCAACATGTGCTTTTTCATTAACCATTTCAATTGCTTTTTTAGCCTTTAATAATCCCTCGGGCGTCTCACATGAAACTACCACCCAGCCATTTTGACCAATAGTAACTGCGGCATCTGTTGCCATTTCTATCATCTGAATCATGGTACCTCTTTTTCCAATCAGGCGTGGAACCTTACTTGGAGAGATTTTTATCAAGTCACCAGTATCGATTTTACCTAAATCTCGATCAGAAATTGTAACTAGTGGATCTCGTGTTCTATCAAAATTTGCAATTCTTGCAGCAACTAAATCTCCTGATTTTAGTTTGGATGCAAGTTCATCTGCATGAGCAGAAAAGTCTCGTCCAAAGACATCTTGGGCTGGTAAAAATCCAACATAGCAAGAGTTGATGTCCAATTCCCATGATAGTGATGTATGGGAAATGACTTTACCAATAACTAGATCATTAATTTTTGGAATATATTTTCCAGTAAGCGGAATTACTTTAACTGAATCATCATAGATTTCAGAAATGCCAATAGTAGTTGAGATTATTTTATTTCCTTGAAGTTCTACATTTTGTTCAGGTCTAAATGGGCCTGTAGTTACCACGTCGCCCGGAATAACGTATTTCCTTTTATTATCCATCATTTCATTACCTCAACTGTAGCAGAGCCTTTGGTTATAGAGCCTAATCTATCAATCACGTTTGGCCTTGCTGCAGCGGGTATTTCAAGTATTGCTTTTAGAGAACCAT
>CAZBBN010000172.1:0-3299 GCA_964490195.1 uncultured Nitrosopumilaceae archaeon | reverse complement strand
ATTTCTTTAAAAATATTCATTGCGGAAAGGAAATTTTTCTTTGCAGACTCAACATCATCATTTCTTAGTGATTTTTCTAAAGCATTGACTTTATGAATTCCTTCTTCAAATAGTCTTTTTACTTTATCAGAAGAATCATTTGAAATCTGTTTATGAATTTGTTCTTGTGCGACTTTAGCAATTTTTAGAAGAATTTTAGGATCATCTTGAGCATAAGCGTTACTGGTGATGCCACCAAGAGCCATGCTTGCTACTAAAATCAATAATCCAAAAGTTACTATAGTTTTCATTCTTCTTCCTCCAATTCTTTCTTTAGTGTAACCAGGTTTTGTAAGTCTTTTTTAGAAATTTCAATTACCCCTTGTCTTTCTAGTCGTTTTACTGCTCTCCACATTGTTGTTCTTGGTTGAAGGAATTTTTTCCTCAGATCACTTTCTAAAACTTGCCCACCATTTTCAGAAATAAATTTAATAATTTCTTTATCATCCTCACGCATTTCTGGTCTTAGATTAAAAATAGTTTCAGTATCAGAAGAGTTAATCTTTGTTTTAGATTCAGTGATTTCATTTTGTGTTACAGGTAATGATTTTGTTTGTTTTCTTTTAATCATAATAATTATTCCAGATACAGCTGCTGTAATAGATACACCAATAATTGATATTGTAAAAATATCAAGAATAGGTTGTTCAGGGTTTGTTACTGGTGGGTTTGTTACTGGTGGGTTTGTAGATCCAAAAATGTAATTAATTTCAGACAAACCTGTACTTAGTTCTAATTGTGTTTGTTCGTCTACTATAATCATATTTGATGGTAATACGTTCATGCCAACAATGATAGAATTCTGTGGCATCAGTAATGAATAATCTGTAGGTGAATCAAGAGAGAAAGTCCAGACTCTTCCTTCTTTTGAAATTAAGTCATGAATATCATAATCAATTGTAATAGAAGATGTTCCAAATGTATCAATAGTTACTTTATCATCAATTATTTCACTAGATAGTAAAAAGCCATTTTCGTCAACTGCCACAAAATTATCAATTGAGGGACCAAATAGATTAACCTCAAAATCTGGATCTAAAGGATCTACATCCAATTTAGATGATACATGTGCAGAGCCATCTGAATAAAGAGTAAGATCAAGAGTTCGAGTAGAGCTGAATGAGGTCTGAATAGGCACTGCTAATACAACAACGATTAAGCTAGCAATTATCAAAGGTGCTTTAACCATTGTTTCGATGATACCCTCAGTCCTTACAAAAAGCATTCCATCTTCTCGAAGAAACTCTTTCCTATGAATTGGTACCATTTCAGGATTCATTGGATCAATACCTTAGATTCATGCTTTCTACTAGTCCCTGAAACTTCTTAAATTCCTGGAAAAATTGAAGTCCTTTTTCGGTAATCAAAAAGACCCTATTCCTATCATTTTTGATGGATTCGACCAAGCCAGCTTCTACCAGTTTCTCACATTTGTCTAGTACTGCATAGTGAGACAGGTTGGCTTTGCGAGAGATTGCAGATACAATGATTCCATTACGACCACCATCGGCGGTAACGTCTAAGATATCACCCATTATGCCCATTTCGGACCTGTATTGTTGTTTTGACATGCTCTAGTGTACAACAACTTAGTTTATGAGGAACATTTTGAAACTTTATAGCGGAACACAAAGCGGAACGCCCGTTCCAGTGAAAAAAATGGTGAATTTTTGTGAAAATTGATGCAGGGAGAAAAATCCTGAAAAAATTCATGCCTAAAAAATTGATTAGAAAAAGAAGATTTTCTTTAAAAAAATCTCATTTTTCGTGTTTTTGTAAAATTGAGTAAATTTTGGTAGATTTTTGGATATTTTGCTGAAATTTTGTATATAAGGAACAGGATGTTTCCTTACCATTCCTAAACTATTATTCAAGTAATGTTTACTCATGCTGACATACTCCACTAGCTAAAGCATTGTGGGTTCTACTTTTGCTTTGTTTTTCATTCTTATCTGTCGTCATCAAAGTGGGTTTTGCAGAACCGTATTGTCGAGTTTCAAGGTTGCAGTCGTCTGCTGTATTGCCTTTTGTGGGGTATCAGTGCTCCCCTTGCACAAATCACTTTCTTTGTGCAATCGATACACATCATGTTGGCTGTATGTCATACGATAAGGCATACGTACCGATGCTCTCAACCTCTCTTGGAGGATTTGTCGGAATTGCCCGAAAATGTTCAAGCGATCCCCTGAAGACCTTTGATGGTGCGACACATGCGATCTTCGTATTGGATTCCATGTATCCCATTGTGTGTATTGATACTTGAAGGTTTTAAGCGATTCATCCCAACCATAAAAGATGCAGGCTTTTTCGTCTATGATAACGTAATTTTTGGTTTAAAAAATCCTGAGACAGAACAAAATATCAGCCTTTTACATATTGGAGAATTAAGCATTAATTCAGAAAAATCTAATGGTTTTAACCAAGAATTTAGAAATTCAGTATCGGTAAGATAATCACCTTTTTCTATAATTGAATAAAAATCATTCATAAGGTCAGCTTTGAGATTCATAATAACTTTTTATTCCCATTTTGAAAAGAAAATCATAAGATGTTTGATAAATTCAAAAAAGAAGAAGGAGGAGAAATGGTAAAAGAAAGTGTTGATTCAGATGAATCTACAGAATCTAATTTAACAGTTGAATCTACAAGTGATATTGGAATTGGGGAGTTGATGGGAAAACGTGCAAAATTAGAAGAAGCATTAGATTATGTCGGTTTAATGATTAAAAATATTAAAGACAAGAGAACATTACTTGAAAAAGACATTGAAGAAGAATCAGTAGATATTAAGAATCTTAAAGAAAAACTTCAAAAAGTTAGTGAGTACATTGACGAGGAA
Organism: uncultured Nitrosopumilaceae archaeon; assembly: GCA_964490195.1. Classification (GTDB taxonomy): domain Archaea; phylum Thermoproteota; class Nitrososphaeria; order Nitrososphaerales; family Nitrosopumilaceae; genus Nitrosopumilus. The sequence goes on along the minus strand of CAZBBN010000172.1, from coordinate 421 downwards.
AATAGAGGAATTAAGGAACTTGCTAATAAGAGACAGCAGGTAGAAAAGGAGGCAGATGAGGTAGGCACAATCATCAATAGTTTAAGGGAGAAACTTTCAGGTGTTGATAAAGTAATTGACGATGAAGGCAATAGGGTTAAAAGAATTAAAGAGTCCAGAGAATCATTAACTGATTAAAAATTTTACAATTAATAGAATTTGGTATGTGTTTAGGTCATGCTTAAAATCAAATCTATTCCATCAAAAGATCTAAGATCAACATCATGCATTTCTGTTTATGACAGAATGCACTTATTGTGAGCATTATCATGAATTATTACAAATTGTTAATTATTTGAGGGTTGGGCATAATTATTTCCAATTTTAATTCATTTCTGAAAATAACTTGATGAAAAAAGCTAAGGATCATCACATGAGATGT
>CAZBBN010000171.1:2040-3316 GCA_964490195.1 uncultured Nitrosopumilaceae archaeon | reverse complement strand
TTTCTGTTTGTGACAGAATGCACTCATTGTGAGCATTACTACAAATTAGAAAAAAGGATTGTAAATCTACAAAATATAATAAAAAAGCAACAACAAAAAATTGACGATCTAGAAAAAAGACCATTTTACTATGAAAACGCCCAACTCCTCCATCAAGAGAATCTCCAGATAGATAAAGACCTATCAAATTAGAGTATTCAAAGAATATTTTTATGTGCAGTAATATTGTATAAATTATTGGTAGATTCAAAGTCGTTGGTTTTTCACAAATTTGAAACAGTCCCAATCTCCAAGGTTGTAGTCTGGGATGAAGTAGAAGCAAGACAGCTAAATCTTGATGGAGTCGAGGAATTATCAAAGAGCATCAAAGAGGAAGGACTGCAAAATCCACCAGTAGTTCAAAAAAACAAAGATGGTACATTCAAGTTAATTTCAGGACAAAGAAGACTAGAGGCATTAAAAAGAATAGGTGTAAAAAACATCCCAGTACTTGTTGTCAAACAACCTTACAATGAAGAAAATGCAAAGGCAGTATCAATCATTGAGAATCTTCACAGAAAGCAGATGAATGCAAGTGAGATGGCTGAAGCCTGTGATTTTTTGGTAAATTCTATGAAATCTGCAAAAAAGGCATCAAAAGCACTTGGAATCACACCTCAGACACTTAGAAGATACACTGGATTCAACAGTATCCCATCAAAACTTCAAGAATTGGTTCCAGAGACAATTTCAAAAAATGATGCTTTGCGACTATACCGAATTGTACCAAAAACAGATGATGCAGTAGAGATTGCAAATAAGATAAGAAGATACTCGTCTTCTGCAAAAAAGAGATACCTTGATGCTTTGACACTAGATCCTGTGGCACCTCATGCAACAATTAGACGAATGGCAAACCATTTCAGAGAAAAACAAAACATCCACATCAAACTGTCACAAGATCAGGCAAAATTATTTGCAAAAGCATCTACTGAGGAGTCAATGGAACCTGACGAACTGGCAACAAAGATCATCTCAAAGTGGTTATCTAAGAGAATATAAATAATTTAGAGTACGTGCAAAAAAGAAAAAGAATGGATTTTAAAACTCTATTACAGATCCTGATGAAATGACATATCTTTGACTCTGCTCTTCTCCATGAACATCATACCAGGAGACATTCAGGTTTACTTTGTTTCTAAGTGCAGACTCTACAGTTATGCTGCTTGCTTGTCGTAGTCTGTCTTGTATTGGTTTTTCTATAATTGTTTGTTGTGATGATTCTTCCATATTGTAT
>CAZBBN010000171.1:0-1940 GCA_964490195.1 uncultured Nitrosopumilaceae archaeon | reverse complement strand
GAAGAAGATTATGAGATAGGCACCCCAGAGCACTGTGGGGGTCTAGTCAGTATTGCAGGTCTAGAAGAACTTGGAATAATTCCATTTAGAAAAACTTTTGAGCACATGATAGAATCAGCAAAAATTACATCGCCCAACGGAAATAGTTTTACAATTAATTCAAAGAAACAAAAAGTTGTTGAAATAAGTAGAAGAGAACTAGACAAGCAAATAGCTTTTCAAGCTCAGAAAAATGGCGCAATAATTAAAGTCAGAACGAGTTTTCAAGAAATTACAGATACTGGAATTAGAACAAAAGAAGAGAAAATAGATTGTAAAATTTTTGTTGATGCAAGAGGAGTTTCATCACTTATTCATAAAGATAGAACAGGGATTTTATCATCAGCACAATATGAAATTTATTCGAATTGGATAAAGAAAGGAAAAGTAGAAGTGATTTTTGATCAGGAAAAATACCCAGGATTTTTTGCGTGGGTCATTCCATCAGGGGAAGGTAAAGGAAAAGTAGGAGTGGCAGGAAGAGGAATTAACGTAGCTGAAACATTAGATAAAATTCTGGAGGAGAGAGGAAATTATTCAGTGATTAGAAAAATTTTTGCGCCGATTTGGATTAAAGGTCCAATTGAAAATTTTGTCGAAAGAAAAACAGTAATTATAGGAGATGCTGCAGGGCAAGCAAAACCAACAACAGCCGGAGGTATTTTTACTAGTGGTATGGGAGGAGTTTATGCAGGGCAAGCAATTTCAAAATTTTTAGAAACAAATAACAAATCAGAACTTGATGAATATCAAAAAAAATGGATGTGTAGATTTGGAAATGAATTCGAAAAGCAATTACTAGCTCGAAGAATTTTAGAGCGAATAGATAACAATACAATCAACAAATTATTTGAGTCAATCACGCCGGAGATCACAAAAGATATTTCAGAAAAGGATGATTTTGATTTTCATACCGGCTCAATTATCAAATTGCTAGGAGTTAAAGGTTCATTGAAAACTGCTCAAGTCCTAATTAGTGGCGAACTCAAAAAATTATTGAATTAAAACGTGCTCAATTTCTAAGGAAGGTATAAATGATGTTTACAGAAAATTGGGAATATGTCATCTACTATTTCATTACCAACATGCAGTTGTTGTCACAGACCCATAATGCCTAATGATAAATGTGTAAAATTCAATTGTCCTAATTGCGGTGCAGATTTAATTTGGAGATGTCAAAGCTGCAGAGAGGCAGCAAGAAACTATACTTGCTCTTCATGTAATTTTCAGGGGCCATAGAAAATGACTCAATTACTGTTAATAACAAAAATTCTTCCTGATGGAACCGAGATAGACCTTGACAAATTAGCAGAAACTATCAAAAGTTCACTAAAAGAAGGGATTTCAATGAAAAGACACGCCAAAGAGCCATTGGCTTTTGGATTAGAATTTCTAAAAGCAGAATTTATTCTAGAAGACGAGGAAGGACAAATGGATTCATTAGAAAATGCAGTTAGATCTGTAGAAGGCGTAAGTGAATTTGAAGTACTTAATATGAGCCGCATGTCAGTAGACATGAAATAGGTGATATTTTGGCACGCAAAGAAGAACCTTTGCAAATGAGAATCGGAGAAGCAAAACAAAGAGACGTAGGAAAAAAACGTGCCAGAATTGGTCCAGAAGCTATGGATTTTCTCAAAGTCACGCCAGGGGACATTATCGAAGTGATGGGTTCAAGGACTAGTTGTGCAGTTGTTTGGCCAGTTGATGAAGATGAAAAATTTCCAGACATCATAAGAATTGATGGACAAACAAGAAAAAATGTTGGAGGTTCACTAAATGATTTTGTAAAAATTAGAAAAGTTACATCAAAATTTGCGAAAGCAGTTTCTCTTACACCAGTAAATGATTAAGTAACAGTAGACAAAGAATTTACGGATTTTGTCAAAAACAGATTGAAA
>CAZBBN010000170.1:0-3316 GCA_964490195.1 uncultured Nitrosopumilaceae archaeon | reverse complement strand
CCAATACATGTGTCACTACCTCTAAATGTGAATAAATAGTGGAACCCATCTCCTGGATAAAACGTGTTATCTGGATTTCCCCTTTGCTCTGCATTATAATACACTGGAAGGACGTATGCTGACAGAGAAATATTGCATTCAGATGATTGGTTGGTGTGTGTTGCGTCTGCATCCTGATTTGTCACTACAAACACAATTAACAACTGCAACAAGATTGCAACTTTGTTCACATTATTAAAATTCTTCATGCATTAAAGGAGCAATACAGATGTTGGGATCAAAATTTTGAACCAGCGTAAAACAGGCAAGGTATATCATCATAAATTATCTATGCGTTATGATGCACAATGTAGATGTACCAAACTTTCATGTAGTTAGTTATTCTATGTATTTGCAAAATCAAGCAAAGAATGTTGTTTTAGAAAAATCTTAATCTTCTGAACCATGACGGTAACCTTGAATTTTTGCTTACAAAGAGAGACTTTCCACTTTTTCTAGAAATTTTTCATTTTGTTTGTAAAGTTTCTAATTTCTAAGATGAAATTAGTTTTATTCTTCGCGGGTAAAAATGGACGCAGATAAGCATAAACCAACATTATTTCGAGTTAAGTTCCAATAACATTTTGTGAACATCCAAAATCAGACAAGCAGGATGTATTGTTTTTTCTGCCATAATATCACATAAATGACAAAATAATCTTGTGGGTTCATTACAAAATTTACATCTGTTTTTTACCATTAATTGACAAAAGCAGATTTTACAAGATTCATGTTCAGAATACATAGACTTGTCATTTATGTCTAGTTCGCGCTTTTGATCTTAATCTTGTTTTACAACAAGGACATCTGACATCTTTAATGTAAAAATAATGTGCACATAATGAGCAGTGTTTTTGACCTGTCGAATAACGTAAATTATTTTTCATCGGAGGTGCTTTTAGACATTCACATAATCCGTTACATGTTTGTGCCATCACCTAAGCCTCAGATTTGAAAAATCCTAAAACATGTGCCTTTGCAATAATTTCTTCTACAACAGCAGTAGGCTTGGCAGAAATTAATAACACGTGATTGTTCATGGGTATGGTAATCATCAAAATATTTTTCCTATTTGTTGAAACATAGTTTATCTCGCCTAACGTATTATCAAAATCCCTACGCATTGAAATTTCAAGTGCCATTTGCATGTAGAGCATTCTTCTTTTTTCATCCGTTTCAATCCAATCTACCCTATTGCTGAGTCCACCAGCTATTAGATTCCCCATGTTGTTTATTATACCGACAAATCTGATCTCGTTATATCTAAGAAATTTGTTACATTTGTTTTCTAAGTGAAGATATTTGTTATCGTCTAATTTGGATTTTACATCTACTTTGAAAGTTAGTTGTTTCAGCATAGTTTAGAAGTAAATAACAAATCAGAAAAAAAAGTTGGAGAGGATCTGATTTGTCAGTTATATTTTTTTATCGCCTCCTTTGTCTTCATAGTAGTATTATCGCATCTGTAATAGATATAGGAGTAGCAACACAATGTAGTACAATGTGTACTGGAAATTCAAATAGAATTTCATTGAAATAAAAATGATAAAAAATGTTCAGAAATATCACTGTAGCCATAATTACGCCTACTCACACAAAAAGAGCGTTTGATATAGGACTCGCTTTAGCAAAGAAATTTGGCGGTGAATTATCAGTAATTGAATGTGTTTACAAAATTCCTCCCAAGTTTTATTTTTTTGAAACAAAATCAGACAAGAAAATCATACAAAAACAAATACTTAATCTTAAACAAGAATTGAAAAAATGGAAAGAAATGGCACAAGATGAAGGAATTAAAATCAATACAAAATTTATTCTTACGGATTCAATTGCACATTGGTTTATTGATTATGTTAAAGAACACAAAGTAGATTTGTTAGTTGTAGGCTATCCAAAACTCTCTAGGATAGAGGCAAACCATTATGATGAAATTATAAACATGATTCATCACAAAGCATACTGTAACATTCTCACCACGAAAAATTGATTGAAATTTGTACTGCATTATACAGTATTTCCATGAAATTATCAATGCGGAAGAAACCGAGTAATGATAATTTATTGGACAAATTTGTAAGAGTAATAAATTATGTGATGAGTGGGATATTTTAGAAAGATCTACTAGATTGTTTTAATTTTGTTTTCAGGCTTACTCTGTTGGAAATACAAGAGTTATTGTTGTTTTAGTTAATTTTACTTCCAATTTTTTCTCTAAAATGTCATGGAATAATTCTGTAGCCAAAGTTTTTACATATAGTGACCAATTTTTCCCCAAATCATGTTGAATTTTAAAGATGACTGTATTGGTTTTCTTTTCTATATCATGTTGCATCCAAGCAACATTAAGCCATGTACGGAGAATCTCTATAAAATCTTCAACAGTGTATTCTCCTTTCATGAAATTAAGAATGTCAGAAAAGGTGTCTTTTTCTATCACTTCTGCCAAATGTATAATTTCTTTTTCTGTGAGTTTTTGAACGGCATATTTGACAAAAGGTTTAGTCATTGGCAATAATCCAACTTTTCTCTCATATTTTTCCCAAAGAATATGATTTCCCAGTATTTTTGAAACCAAAGCGTTAAAGTTAATTTTTTCAATTTCTACTTCTTGTTTTAATTCTTCAATTAAAGCCGAAGATAGTCTAAGGGATACGGTTTTTGTTTTATCTTCCAATCCAACTTTCACCATCACATGCTAGTAATCTATCTTGAATAAAAAAGAATGGATTTAGTACGTCTTGTTTTTCTTTAATTTTAGTTGAAAAATAGGGATTAACAAATCCACTTTGTGGTATATCAAACTAAATGCATTAGAACATCAGTAAAACCAAAGTTTTACTAAATTTACAGAACATAGTTTTTCATTTTACTAATATTTTACAAGTGAAATTTACTGATTATTTTACCGACTTTTCATTTTACTGATTTGCATTACTAGTAAATTTTACAAATTTTGTTTTACATAAATTTAGTAAAACCGTGAATAAAACTCTGTAAAACTAGTAAAATTTTCATTTTTGTGCCTAGTAAAATTTAGTAAAATCATAGTTTTACGTATGGAAAAATGAGTTATTTGAATAAAATTTTCAGTTTTATTTGAAAATTTTACTGAATTGTTTTACTAATGAGTTTTAGAAACTTTTCATTGCATTTGAAAAAAGTTTAGAAATTTTCCATTTATTGATTGGCTTGTTACATTTTATAATAAATATAAGATTTACATTACTACATGAAAGATTTTTTTTCAGATAATGAAATTGAAGAGATTATTGAAGAT